>JAILFE010000434.1 GCA_024697725.1 Oscillospiraceae bacterium | reverse complement strand
CATAGCCTCGGCTATGAGCTCGGATATGAGCTTGTGGCCATCCTTACTGGGATGAACATCCGCCTTGCCTATATTCGTATATTTTTCAGCATTGCCCTTGAATGCCTCTCCCACATCGACAACATACACATTTTCATGTGAAGCCGCCGCAGATGTGATGCATTCGTTTATCGCTGCCGTGGATGCTACCGAAGCCTCGGAGAGCTCGGGTACTACATCCCAGCCTTCAAACGGATCGTACAGGGTAAGGATATATATATCGCAGTCGCTGTTGATATCCTGCACGTTGTCGAATATCCCCGAGATATTCTCGGCTGTCACGCTGTAGTCGATATCCTTGATCGATTCTACGATCTGCGGACCGAAACGGGTATAGACCTCTGTCAGGATATTGTCCGCAGTGATAGTCCCGTCAGCGACCAGTGAGAGAAATTCCTCATCCTCGGTCATTATCGACTGTACCGATGTCAGCATGGGCATGAGCACATCGTTGCCGCCTATCGAGATCACGATATCATCCGCATCTGCGATATCGTTCATAAACTCCTCGTCGCTCGTTACTGCTTCGAGCAGCTCTGCGGAGGTGCGTCCGTCAACAGCAAGATTGGTATAATCCTCATAATCGGCGGAAAGGATATTTGCAAAACTGTCCTTTGCGGAGGTATTGTCCCCGCTCACATAGCCGTCAAGCCCATAGCCCGAGGTTATCGAATCTCCCATGACCAGAAGCGATCCCTTCTCGGCAGCGCATACGGGAACTGCTGCTGCGGAAAGCGCAACAGCTGCTGCAACGGCTGAACTAACAATCTTCTTCATAAAAAACGCTCCTTTATTATTTAGTTGATATCAGGATCATTTCTGTCCTGACACTGGCTCTGTTCAAATATTTCGTCAAGCAGCTCGGGTGTCTCTGAGATATTGCCGGTCACCTCAACGACATAGCAGTCGAGCGGCAGAAAATCCAGCCCGAAATAGGGATAGAGCGGTTCAAAGACGATCTGCCCGCTGTTTGCATCTATATGACGGATGCACGCTACTCCGGCGCTTATGCACACATCCCCCTTTATCTCCGAAATTATCTCGGCATCTTCGGGGATGCATTCAAGCGGCTCGTGCGGCGGTGTGCTGTCTTCGGAGAGTTCCTCTCCGCCGCCTTCTGACGCGGATTTCCCCTCGTCAAGATCGAACCGGTCCTCGGATGCTTTGTCCTGTTCCGGTGTTTTTATCTGTGTGATCGTGATGATATCGCTTTCGTATATCCTGTTTTTATGTCCGTCGCTGAAAAATGTCCACATACAAAGAGTGTCTGCATATATCTGTCTGATAAGATAACGTCCCTCATCCCCGGTATCCTCGGTGATGATGTAAAGCTGACCGTTCTTGTCGCGGTAGACCTGCCCGTATGCCCAAAGCTCGGCGGCAGCGGTATTTTTATAGTTTATCTCTGCGCGGAAATAATTATACGGATAAACAAGTTTAAGCCGATGAGCACTGTACATCCTAAGCAAAATCCTTTCCGACGGCGTTCGTGTAGTCACATCGGAATCCCGCCAAACTGTTAGAAACAGCAGCTTATTGCTCTTAAAGAGCCTGAAAGACCACCGATTTTATTTTAGCACATCAATAAATATTTGTCAATAGGAAATGCGTTTATTGCTGTGGCAATATGCTGCGGCAATATGCTGCGGCAGCCGTATTTTGTATGTTTTCCGCAAAAATATGCCGTGCATTTTTTGTATTATTTTCCTTGACAGACTCATAACTTTATGATATGATTTATACTGAAATAATTTTACATTTTATTCAAAGATAAACAAAAAGGGGTTGGCAATAATGCATATCTGTGCTATCCGGAAAACCGAAAAAAACAAGCAGAACAGATGTGTTTATAGAAATAAAAAGGAGATGACGAGGATAAAAAAACTTTATCCGGGAGGATTCTGGCTTCAACGCTGGCAGTGCTTGTCTTTATGGTATGCACGGCTGTTCTCCCGCCCGAGCTTATGCCGCATTTCGGCATAAAAGCAAGCGCGTACACGGGAAACCCGTATACCGCTCTTGTGAATACCACAACTACGGTAACATTCAACGGAAAACCGTGGTACATTATAGCAGACAATTCTACGGCGGTGGATGCCGGAACAGTTACATTGCTTGCGGCGGATACGAGCTTTGGTCTGTCTGAGTTTGACTCAACGTCCCCATACAGCAATGATTACAGCACTTCAACAGTCAAGGCATGTCTTGATGCATATACGACAACGGGTTCGTTCAAGGATGTTTCAAGTGCGATTGCAGATACGGCTAACGGCAAGCTGTATCTTTTAAGCACGAGTGAAGCAAGCGCACTTCCGGAGAATCTCCGAAAAATAGGTTTTACCGGAGGTAACTGCTTTTATAATGAGTGGTGGCTCCGGTCGCAGGGCGGCGATGATATTTATGCGGCTTTTGTGTACGGTTACGACGGCAACGTCTTTGGTGATGGTGCTCATGTGGGCGTAGAGTTTGGAGTGCGCCCCGCTTTACAGCTTGATTTGAGCAAGGTGACGTTTGATTCGTCAACAAAAACGTTCACTATCTCCCCGTGGAAACAGCTCAAAGCTGCTATGGCAGCAGGCGGCGAGATAAAGCTCACACAGAATGTTACCGCAGAGCCGGATGATACCGCTCTTACAGTACTTTCCGACAAGAACGTCATACTCGACCTGAACGGATATACCATAGACAGAGCGCTGACAGCAGAAAAAGATTATGGTTATGTTATATTTGTCGGAATCAGAGGAACCCTTACTATAAAAGATTCCCGCACAGGCGGAATAATAACAGGCGGTAAGAACACTCGCGTAGGAGGCGGTATATACAACAACGGCGGTACGATTAATATCGAAGGCGGCTCAATAACAGGCAATACAGCAAAATATGATTATAGCAACGGCGGCGGTATATATAATGAAGGAACAGTCAATATGTCCGGCGGCACTATATCCGGCAACAAGGCATACCGCGGCGGAGCCATATACAATGCCGATATCACATCCTCCGACAAAAAAAGCACATTCAATATGTCAGGCGGTTTGATAACCGGAAATGAAGCATATAACGGCGGAGGCGGCATATACGGCGATTACAGCACATTTGAAATGTCCGGCGGTTCGATAACCGGGAACAAATCCAACTACGGCGGCGGAATCTACAGTTTCTACACGACGCCTATATTCAAAAACGGCTCAAGGATAACGATCACCGGAAATACAAATAAAACGGGTACTGCCGAAAACAATGTTTATATTAAATCAACCAAAACTATCAAAGTTGACAGCGGCGAACTCGCATCGGGCTCGCAGATAGGCATTAGCACAGAGACAGCGCCCACGGAAGGAAATCCCGTGAATATTACGGACAGCTATACAGGCAGCGCGGCTTTCTTCACAAGCGACAATACCGCATATACGGTAATAAAAGCAAGCGGCAGCACACCCGCAAAGCTTGCTGTTCCCCCACCGTAACGGTTGACCCCTCCGATGGCGGAACAGCAGCTGTTGTTCCGGATCCCAATGATCCTACCGCATGGAAATTTACGGCAACAGCGAATGAAGGATATAATTTTGTAAAATGGACATATCATGACGAAGAATCGGGCGAGGACAAAACTGAAACTACCGCTTCGTTTACTGCCAATATGGGATATGTCAATGAATATTACAACAACATAACCGCGCATTTTGAGTCTGCCACGACCTGCTCCGTAGCGATCACTCCGGGCGAACATATGACAAAGACCGCTTCTTCCGGTGATGCTGAACAGACCGGACTTACCGGCGCAATGACAGACGTTGTCTATACCGCGGATGAAGGATATTATTTCCCCGAAAGCTATAGTGTTACTGCTGTCAACGGTATATCCGTGACACGCGACAGCCTCACACAGATCACAGTTTCCGGCACTCCTACAGCAAATACTACTATCGTACTGCCGGATGCAACGGCAAAGACAAAGCCCGACGCACCTACGACACCCGCTGCGGTTGACTGTACAACAGCAGCCAACAACGACGGTAAACTCACAGGCGTTACGGCGGAAATGGAATACAAGAAGTCCGATGCGTCAGACTGGACAGCAGGCACGGGCAGCGATATCACAGGTCTTGTACCCGGCACATACTATGTGCGCTACAAGGCGACAGATACGACACTTGCATCCGATAATCAGGAACTGACGATCAAGGCGTTCATCTCTGTAACAGTGACCTTCAAGGTGGCAAACGGCAAATGGAACGATGATTCAACAACCGATAAGTCCGCCACCCTGACCGGTCACGAGGGAGATACTCTCAAGCTCGCAGCGACAGACATCCCCGCAGTCGGCAGCAAGCCCAATACCGATTACAAGGCAGGCAGCTGGAACATCACTCCGAGCACAAGTACGGCGATAACAGAGAACACGACTTATACCTATACCTATCAGCAAAAAGGCACTATCAGCGCAACGGTGACCTTCAAGGTAGTAAACGGCAAATGGAACGATGAAACAACTGCCGACAAGATCGTTCCCCTGAACGGTCACGAGGGCGATACGCTCAAGCTCACAGCGACCGATATCCCCGCAGTCGGCGGAATGTACAATACCGGTTACAAGCAGGGCTCATGGGACACCGTGCCGAGCACCGAGACAGCAATAACCGGAAACACGACCTATACTTACACCTATGCATCGGCATCGACTGTCAGCTATGATGTCACATTCAAGGTGGTAAACGGCAAATGGGACGACGGCGGCAGCGACGACAAGAAGGTAACGCTTTCCCGCTATGAAAATGTGGATGATATACTGAAACTCGCATCGACTGATATCCCCTCAGCAGGCAACAAGCCGAATACCGGATTTAAAGCCGGAGGTTGGGACACCGTACCGAGCACCGAAACAGAAATATCGGAGAACAAGACCTATACCTACTCCTATGCGGAAGACCCGAATTATGTAGCAGCACCCACATTCAGCCCCGCAGCAGGAACATATTCCTCAGCACAGAACGTCACGATCTCCTGCGCAACAGAGGACGCGGCTATCTACTACACAACGGACGGCACAACGCCGACAACAAGCAGCACAGCATACAGCGGCGCGGTCACAGTAAGCAAAACGGCCACTATAAAGGCGATAGCTGTCAAGAACGAGAATACCAGCACAGTGGCTTCGGCAAAATACACGATCAAGAGCACCACGCCAACACCTACTCCTACACCCACACCTACACCTAAGCCGACACCCAAGCCCAAGCCGTTACCTCGACCCATACCCGAACCCGAGCCTTTTCCCGCAGAAACAGTGAAATACGATGTTGTATTCGATTCAAACGGCGGTTCGGCGGTAGCTCCGCAGAGAGTTGAAAGCGGAAAGACTGCTAAAAAGCCCGCAGACCCCAAGAAGAGCGGTTCGGCATTCAAATACTGGACGCTCGGCGGCTCGGAGTATAACTTCAGTACGCCCGTAACAAGCAACATCACGCTCACAGCTGAATGGACAGCAACTCCGGAAAAGCCCGAAGTTCCCGAAAATACATCATTTGTATACGACGGAACGGAGCATAAGATAACTCCTACCGGCTTTGACTCCGACACAATGACCATAAGCGGCACGACATCTGCAACAGTTCCCGGAACATACACCGCAAAGATATCGCTGAAGGACGGCTGCACATGGGCAGACGGCACAACGGATGATATCACCGTAACATGGCAGATAACATCCGCGCCCGCAACAAAATACTCGATAACCGCACCTTCCGGAATAACATTGTCGGTAACATCCGCACAGCAGGGAGACACAATAACCGTCACCATGAACGATCAGACGGTCGCTGTTCTCAACGCAGACGGCAGAGAGATCGCAAGGATAAGCGGCTACAACGGCACATTTACAATGCCCGCGTCAAATGTCAAGCTGTCGGTCATCCCGACAAGCAATATGTTCGCTGGATCGCAGCCGAATTCGTATGTTTATGTATGCAGCTCCGATATGAAGCCGATAATGATGAGAGCTTCTAACAAGGGCAGCATCACATTGAAGCTCGGCACCGAGAACGCAGGAAAGACCGTAACTCTCTACGCGGAAAAGAATTCCACAAAGAAAAAGCTCGCTGAAGCGACCGCAGATGAGGACGGAAATGTAACTCTTGAAATAGGTTACGGAAAGAATTATACACTCGTTATAGAATAACGCTTAACAAAAAGACCGCTGTCACCGGAAAAAGAGGTGACAGCGGTCTTTTTTTTTGACAATTTCTGCAATATATCTCATAATAAAACATGATATATTTTACATTTTATACACAAATCAACATCAAAAAACGGCAGGACAGCCGAAGCTGTCCTGCCGCATCTTTTTGATAATGAGATCAATTATAATTATATGCCGCCTGCCAGTAGAGGAACAAAGCCTTGCAGACGTTTTTCAGCTCATCGGATGTTGTGTCGCTTTCAAGCACCTTTTGGCAGTAGTACAGCGGATAGAAATAGACAAAACAATCATTACCTTGTCCTGTTTTGTTAATATAAATTGTCAATCTTTTATTAATATCTTTTGCTTTTATCCCTTTTATGCGGACTATCGTATATTCTCCGGAGCTGTATTTTTGGATGTATGTGCCTTCGGGATTATTTCCGGCAGTAACATCGAACTGCTTGTTTCCGGGGTTTTTGAAATAGAGCGAGAGCGTTGTTTCGGATTCGAGCGAAAGCGTTGCGCCTTCAAAGGTTATGCCGTCAGGAAGGAAAAAAATGGCTCAACCACACCATAACTTATTGTTTTTGCATTGACATTATTAACAATATATGGATCAGTATCCAAATACGAGCACGCAGTTCTAAAATCGTTAATATTACCGATATCCGGGTCAAAATACACCTGCGCATAGCTGCCGTAATTGAGCATAGCCTTGACGAGCGCCACGCCTTTTCTGCGCTTTTCTTCATCGGTGAAATACCTATCCGGGTGGTCGAGTATTTCTTTCGCATATTCCCTGACGGAATATTTATATTCGGTGCCGCTCTTTTCGCCGTCGATCATCTGCGCACTGATCTCGGCTGTCATATCCTTTGCGGCTACACCGCACTTGAATACATAGTAGGTCTTCCCGTCAACGGTCGCAGTTGAAGCGTCCTTGACATAGACCTTTTTCGTTTCGCCGGTGCCGTCCGTCTTTGTGACGGTGAACTTCTTTATACGCCGTTTTGCTTTCGGCAATATCATCCGCAAGCTCCATATAGAAATTCACGCCGATATCGCCGTCAAAGCTGAGCGAATGTCCGTGAGTGTAAGGTTCCCGGATACAAATATTACACTGCCGTACCCAGTCTTTTGTGTAAGCCCCTGGAGTTCGGCGAATGTGCCGGGCATCTCGGTAAACGTGCTGCCGTCAAAGGTATACTTCTTTCCGTCCGATGCTGTGAAGTAAGCGGGTGTATCGCCCTCTGCGGCGTGGTACACGAGGTTTTGCAGGGTGGTCTGGACAAGACCGTCATCAATAAAGCCCTCATCCGTGACTTTACCGGTTACGATGATCTTTGAATTGTCACAAATGTTTATTCGTGCAGATTCTCCAACATAGAGATCGCCGTTTACGATGACATAGGAATTTTTATCTATAAGGAGTTGGTTAGCTATTACGGTTTCAAGATAAACTCCATCTTTCAATGTCAGGTCACCGTTGATCGTTACTATAACATCAGAGAATCCGTCTCCGACATAGACACTAACAGGTACATTGTATTCATTCCCTATCGTGCTGTTCCCATCATATACGATGTTCTCATTAATAAAAACGGTTTCAGTAAAATCCGCCACGCTCGCCGTTATCGCAAAACCGCGCGATAATTCTGCTATCGGCTGCACGGGAACAGCCCCCGCCACGATAAGGACCGCCGCCATGACCGCAAGCACACGCTTAAAGCTTTTTTCCTTTCAATGTTATTCCTCCTTTAATGCGCAAAAGCGTACTCCGCCTGTTATTCACAGACAGAGAACGCCTTTATTCCTGTATAAAATTGTGAAAAGGGTATAGTATTCCTTATCCGTTCGGTTCGCAGAGTATCACGGATAAGCATATTTGTCAGCGCCTTTTCTATGAATTCACATGAATTTTCATATCTGTATATATTTTCCTATTGTCTATTCTACAATGGTTTTCGCGCATTGTCAAGGTTTTTATGAACTTATTTTATACAACTTGGCAACACAAAAAAAACGGACAGTCGTCCGACTGTCCGTTTATGTAGTTCCGGCGCATACCTATTTTCCCAAGTCGTCGCCAACTAAGTATCTTCGGCGTATGTGAGCTTAACTTCTGTGTTCGG
>JAILFE010000406.1 GCA_024697725.1 Oscillospiraceae bacterium | reverse complement strand
CAGCTCGCAAAGTGGTGCGATGCCGATATCATCGTATACATAGGCTGCGGAGAGCGCGGGAATGAGATGACACAGGTGCTCGAGGAGTTCGGACAGCTCGTTGACCCGAGGACGGGCAAGGCTCTGACCGACCGTACCGTGCTTATCGCCAATACCTCGAATATGCCCGTGGCTGCCCGTGAAGCATCCATATATACGGGCATCACGCTTGCGGAATACTACCGCGATATGGGGTACCATATAGCTATAATGGCGGATTCCACCTCGCGCTGGGCGGAGGCTCTGCGTGAGATAAGCGGACGCCTTGAAGAGATGCCCGCCGAGGAAGGTTTCCCCGCATATCTTCCCTCGCGCCTTTCGGAATTCTACGAACGCGCGGGATATGTGCGTACTCTCTGCGGGAACGAGGGCTCGGTCAGCATAATCGGCGCGGTATCGCCGCAGGGCTCCGACTTCTCCGAGCCCGTAACACAGAATACAAAGCGCTTCGTGCGCTGCTTCTGGGCGCTCGACAAGTCGCTCGCTTATGAAAGACACTATCCCGCTATCAACTGGAACGACAGCTACAGCGAATATACCGACGATCTCGAAAAATTCTATGATGAGAACGTCAACAAGGAATTCATGGAGTGCCGCCGCAGGATAGTAAGTCTGCTGCATGAGGAAAACAAGCTCATGGAGATCGTAAAGCTCATCGGCTCGGATGTGCTTCCGGACGACCAGAAGCTCGTGATAGAAGTCGCAAGAGTGATAAGAGTAGGATTCTTGCAGCAGAACGCATACCACAAGGACGATACCTATGTTCCGCTCGAAAAGCAGTACCTTATGATGAAGTCGATCATAAATCTCTGCGATACGGCGATGAAGGCTGTTGCGGCAGGAGTGCCGATATCCAGGCTTGCATCGGCGGGACTGTTTGAAAGGGTCATCAAGGTGAAGTACGATATCCCCAACGACAAGCCGGAGATGTTTGAAGCCCTTGATGCAGAAGTGAGCAGCGTTGTCGATGCTCTAATCAAGTCTAACAGATAAAAGGAGTACCGCAGGATGTTACAGTATGTTGGTCTGAAGGAAATAAACGGTTCTCTCGTGGCGCTTGACGGAGTTGAGCACGCTTCTTATGACGAGGTGGCTGAGATAAGGCTTGAAGACGGCTCTTCAAGGCTCGGCCGTGTCGTGCAGATCGACGGTCAGAGAGTGCTCCTTCAGGTCTTTGAGGGAACAAGAGGGATCTCGCTTAATAATACACGTACTCATCTTATGGGGCATCCTATGGAAATGCCGCTTTCGGGCGAACTGCTCGGCAGGGTGTTCAACGGAGCGGGCCGCCCCGCAGACGGGCTGGGGGAGATAAGCGCGGAGAAATTCGCCGATATCAACGGCAAGCCGCTCAATCCCGTATCAAGGACGTACCCGAGGAACTATATCAATACGGGCATATCCTCGATAGATGCGCTCATGACACTTATCAGGGGACAGAAGCTCCCGATATTCTCGGGCTCGGGTCTTTCCCACAACAAGCTCGCGGTGCAGATCGTGCGTCAGGCGAAGATCGCCGAGGAGAGCGGCAGCGGGTTCGCTGTGGTGTTCGCGGCGATGGGCGTGCAGAACGACGTTGCGGACTATTTCCGCCGCAGCTTCGAGGAGAGCGGAGTATTGTCACGGGTCGTGATGTTCCTCAATCTCTCGAACGACCCTATTATCGAAAGGATACTTACGCCGAAATGTGCGCTCACAGCGGCTGAATATCTCGCTTTTGAAAAGAATATGCATATCCTTGTCATACTCACGGATATGACTTCATATGCGGAGGCTCTGCGTGAGTTCTCGTCCTCAAAGGGCGAGATACCCGGCAGAAAGGGCTTCCCGGGATATCTCTATTCCGACCTTGCGTCGCTCTATGAGAGAGCGGGCGTTATCGAGGGCTCGGACGGCTCGGTCACACAGATACCGATACTCACTATGCCGAATGACGATATCACACATCCCGTGCCCGACCTTACGGGATATATCACCGAGGGACAGATAGTTCTCGACAGAGGGCTCGACCGTTCGGGAGTATATCCGCCGGTATCGGTGCTGCCGTCGCTGTCGCGTCTGATGAAGGACGGCATAGGCGAGGGGTATACAAGATCGGATCACGCCGACTGCGCGAACCAGCTCTTTGCGGCATACGCCAAGGTGCAGGAAGCAAGATCGCTCGCATCGGTCATCGGCGAGGACGAACTGACCGATATGGACAAGGCGTATATGCGCTTCGGCAGGATGTTCGAGAAGTATTTCCTCACGCAGCGCGAGGACGAGAACCGCTCGATAGACGAGACGCTCGATCTCGGGTGGGAGCTGCTGTCGCTGCTGCCGAGGGCTGCTCTTGACCGTGTGGACGACAAGCTCCTTGATGAAAAGTACGATCCCGACAAGGCGGAGAGATTTGTCTGATAAAGAAATATGTATCATCCGGAGGTGAAGCAGCGTGGCTGAACGTGTTTTCCCGACCAAGGGAAATCTGCTGAGTACAAAGAAATCGCTTGTGCTTGCCGAGCTCGGCTATGAGCTGCTCGACAAGAAAAGGAACATACTCGTCCGCGAGATGATGATGATGATCGATGCGGCGAAGGCTCTGCGCGGCTCTATCGAAGCGACCTACAAGGAAGCGTATGCCGCCTTGCAGACAGCGAATATCACAATGGGCGTGATAAGCGATATCGCCGAAGCTATGCCGGTGGACAACAGTCTCGGGATGACGGTGCGCAGTGTAATGGGCTGTGAGCTGCCGAAGCTGTCCATCGAGCACAAAACGCTCGGCATACCCTACGGCTTTTCCGAGACGGACGGCAATGTGGACAAGGCGTATCTCTGTTTTGACCGTGTAAAGCACATGACCGTGCTGCTCGTGGAGGTGGACAACAGCGTATATCATCTTGCGAACGCGATAAAGAAGACCCAGACCAGAGCGAACGCGCTGAAGAACATCGTCGTTCCGAGGTACAAGGAGACGATAAGGTTCATCACGGAGAGCCTTGAAGAGAAGGAACGCGAGGAATTCTCGCGCCTGAAGATAATCAAGAGACAGAAGGAGCGGAAGAAGTACCGCGTTGTCGCGAAGACATCGTATGAGGAAAAGCTCGCAGAGCAGAGACCCGACCCGGATAGTGTAATGTAGCGAGTAGTATAACAACTTTCCTGTCGGAAATGGATCAATCGTATCAAAAAAGTCCGAACCGCCTTTCAAAGCAGTTCGGACTTATCCGTTTATGCTGATTCGCCTTCCGCCAGTTTCTTGACTTCCTCAACGGAAAGACCGGAACATAATGCTATTTCTTCAAAAGAGAGCTTACCGTTTGTTATCAGTTTTCTTGCGATTTCAATCGCGGTCTGCTTATTTAATTCTTCAACGATCTTACACATTTTCTCCCGACCTCCTTCGGTCTCCTTGTAGTAACGCACCCCGTCGGCAAGTTGCGGATAATTCATGTCTGCGGATCTAAGGCACTTGAAATCGTGCATCAGCCTTGCGAGCGGAGTGCCGTCCTTGTCATGTTCTCCGTTTACGTAAATGATATGCGTTCCGTCGCCAAACGGCTCGCCCGTCTCCTCGATCATTCTACTGATGCGGTAAATAGGCAGGTCGCGTTTCAGGACATCGTGTTCGGTTATGAATATCACATAGCTGTCAACGATCTCTGAAAACGGCTGGCTTTTTTCGAGCAGACGGGTATCGAGCATACTGCTGTTGTATCTCGCCCGCCGAACGTCCGCGCCGTCGTTGTCGCGCTGGACTTCGATGTCCATGATCCTCCCCGCCGAGTCCTTCGCGGTGATGTCGAGACGAACAGAACGTTTTTTCAGATTGCGGTACTCATGCTGAACGCGAATGTCGGTGACTTTTATCCCGGGCTGTTTGAGGATTATGCTCAGAACAAGCTCCACGCCCGGATAATTCTCGTCAAATACCTGACACATGAAGTCATCGTCCATGAGTGTCATCCGGTCTATCGCCTTTTCGATCTTCTGTCTGTCCAATGTCATCACCTGCTCTCTTTTCTTGTTACTATTATACCATAAATGAGTGATAAAATCAATAGGCTCGATCGGATTTTTATAGTTTGCTCAATAAGCCTGAAAATACAGCCCTACAGCGATCAGAACCGCTGTAGGGCTTTTTGTCACAGGTCAGTCTTCTCAAACCGTTTTACCGATACATTGTACGAACAGAGCGTTCCTGCGGCGTACAGTATCACTCCCGCAATAAGTATCACCGCCTGCGGCGCATTTATCCCCGCTGTGGCGTTGAGCATTTCAAGCCCCGGGATGTGGTGCAGTACCTCAGCGATGAGTATTATCGTTAAGGTCACTCCGGAAAAAATCAGGAACGGCTTTCCTATCTTGTATGATGTCTTGAAAAAGCCGCCGATGAAAAAATAATTGTATGCTGCGAATATCATTGCGACATATCCGAGAAATGCCGCATTTGCGTTCATCATCGGATTTTTCGTATACGCTCCGGCACCTGCGAGGAAAACCAGACGCACCACAGTGAGCAGCGTGAATATCAGATATCCCGCAGCTTCGATGATGAGCGCGAACAGGAATTTTGC
>JAILFE010000373.1 GCA_024697725.1 Oscillospiraceae bacterium | reverse complement strand
TAGATGACCTTCGAGGTACGCTGTGATGCTCCCTTTTCGAGATAATATATACCGATCCTGTCGCCGCCTCTTGTGATGCCGCTCACATCGACACCGTATCTGCACAGCGAATTGACAGCCGCCTGACCTATCTCGTGCTTTGGCAGCTTTGATACAAAGCGTGCATCATATCCGTAATTTGCAAGAGATACCGCTACATTTGCCTCGCCGCCGCCGAAGGTCGCACCGAGAGTATCGGTCTGAACGAATCTGTAATAGCCCGGAGGCGCCAGTCTGAGCATGAGCTCGCCGAATGTTACTACTGTCTTTGACATATTCTCACTTACTCCTTTTTTAATATTGAGTGAAACCGCCCTCGGCATCACTTCTGTACGAGATGATAAGCAAAGCCGCCGATCTCGTCCTTCAGATATACAAACTCAAGCTCGCCCGATGCTTTGCGCCTTTCGGTGGACTTGTCGAATTCAACTCCCTGTCTTTCGAGGTAATATACCGCTCTCTCGACGAAGTTCGTTGCGATCGCGATATGCCCGTGAGTGCCGCGTCCCGGGGCATTCATCGCTTCAACGGCTGTGCCTGCGAATACCGAGCTGCTGCCGGGCTTCTTTTCAAATCCGAACACATCCCGGAGCTTGTCGGCAGCAGCATTTGCCTCTGCTTCGTTTTCACAGTTGATACCGATATGTCTGAGCTCAAATCCGAGCATTTTCTGTACCGCATCCTTCGAGAGACGTGTTATCTCAGCGAAATTGCCCGATGTGACAAGATCCTTCCTGACCATCCACGAACCGCCGCAGGCAACTATCTTCTTGAATCTGAGATAATCGAGGAAATTATCGGGACCGATACCGCCTGTGGGCATGAATCTCATATTCACATAAGGAGCTGACATTGCCTTTATCATCGGCAGACCGCCCGCAGCCTCGGCAGGGAAAAACTTCACTGCATCAAGACCGAGCTCCAGAGCCGCTTCGACATCGCTCGGATTTGCTGTTCCGGGCATAACGGGGATGTTTTTGCCGACACAGTAGGAAACTGTTTTCGGATTGAGACCGGGAGCTATGATGAATTTCGCGCCCGCTGCCACAGCTCTGTCCACCTGTTCTGTCGTGAGCACTGTTCCTGCGCCTACGATCATCTCGGGGAATTTCTCCGAAATGATGCGTATGCTCTCCTCGGCAGCAGCTGTCCTGAAAGTCACCTCGGCGCAGCGGATACCGCCATCGAGCAGTGCCTTTGCAAGAGGCTCTGCATCCTCGGGTCTGTCGAGCGCGATAACAGGGACGATACCCATGAGTGAGAGTTCTTCAAATACCTTGTACATTGTCCTCATCCTTTTCTGAAATATGAATATATGAAATGCATTTTGACCAAATGATGTAAGTGCTTTCATTTACTTTCTGTGCGATTTGACAAGACTTGCGCCGCTGTCCGTAAAAATTGCGGATTTCAGAGGGCGCATCACCGAATATTGTCATACATACTGCACCGTGCCGGTGTAAAGCCTTACAAAAACAATTATACATTCAAGATATTTGCAAGTCAATAGTCCGTTTTTATTTTGTAAGTGTTTACAATCCAGCCGCATATGAATTGTGCATTTTTACAAATCATGCGCAAACCGCTTGCATTTTTCCAATTAAAATAATATAATGAATGTGGCAAGTTATGAAAACACTTTCATAACATAGCATACCGCTTTTCAGCAAAAAGATAGAAAAATGAAAGAACCGATAATCCAGAACTTGATCCAAAAAGCAGCAGATGCGGGAAAATACCGCATAATGTCACCCGACTAACCGTAACCAGTGAAAGGATCACACAATGAATATCTACGATGTATCGCGGCAAGCGGGCGTTTCTATCGCAACTGTTTCGCGTGTCATTAACAATAACACCAATGTCAGTGAAAAAACAAGAGCAAAGGTGCTTTCCGTCATCGAGGAAAACGGATATACTCCCAACGCCTTTGCCAGAGGGCTCGGTCTGAACACGATGAAGACCATAGGCATACTCTGCCCCGACTGCTCTGATGCCTATATCGCACAGGCGGTATATCACATCGAACAGGGGCTCAGGAAAAACGGATATGACTGCCTTCTCTGCTGCACAGGATTTGAAAAAAAGGTAAAGGAAAAGAGCATGGAGCTGCTCATATCCAAAAGAGTGGACAGCATAGTCATGGTCGGTTCGTTCTATACCGAGGATGACGACGCAGAAAACGAATATATACGCCTGGCATCGAAGGACATTCCTATCATGCTCGTGAACGGAAAGCTCGCCGCACCCAATATCTACTGCACTCTCTGCGACGATTCCGCAGGAGTATACGATGTCACATCGCTTTTCATCGAGAGCGGCCACACAAGGATACTCTACATATACGATACGCTCTCGTTCAGCAGCAGCAACAAGCTCGACGGCTACAGAAAAGCCATCAAGGACGCAGGCATAACTGAGGAAAACACTCTCTTTATAAAGCAGAGCAGCGGAGAGAAGATCGACGACGTTGTCCGCGCTCTTTCCGAATACAAGGATTTTGAAAAAAAGTTTGACGGGATCATCGCTTCCGATGACATCATAGCTATAGGAGCGCTCAAATATGCAAAAAAATGTGGGATATCCGTCCCCGATCAGCTTTTTGTGTCGGGCTACAACAATTCGGAATTCGGACGCTGCTCCGAGCCGGAGGTGACCACGGTCGATAACAAGCTCGAAGCGATATGTCATCAGTGCGTAACAACGCTTATGGGAGTGTTTGCGGGCAATTCGATGCCGAAGATGACTGTATTTTCTGCCGATGTGGTACCAAGAGCAACGACCGATTTCAAGGAAAGGACATAATCCCGGATGAAACGATTTATGGATGAGGATTTTCTCTTAAACACTGATTTTTCGCGCAGGCTGTTTCACGAATATGCCGAAAAAATGCCGATAATCGACTATCACTGCCACATAAGCCCCCGTGAGATCGCAGAGGATAAGCGCTTTTCCGGTATCACAGAGATATGGCTCGGCGGCGACCACTACAAATGGCGTCTTATGCGCTCGGCAGGAGTAGAGGAAAAATATATCACCGGCGATGCCTCCGACAAGGAAAAGTTCATGAAATGGGCAGAAACGCTTGGAAGGGCGATCGGCAATCCGCTCTATCACTGGAGCCACCTCGAGCTGAAAAGATATTTCGGCTATGACGGACTGCTGAATGAGGATACCGCCGAAGAGGTATATGAGCTTTGCAATGAAAAGCTCCGTTCTCCCGAAATGAGTGCGAAGAATATCATCCGCCGCTCGGGAGTAAAAGTGATCTGCACGACCGACGATCCCGCCGACAGTCTTGAATGGCATAAAATGATAAAGGACAGCGGCTTTGAGACCAGAGTTCTCCCCGCATGGCGCCCTGACAGGGCAAAGAACATAGCAAAAGCCGATTTCACCGATTATATCGCAAAGCTGTCCGAGGTATCGGGAGTTGATATAACCGATTTCTCCTCACTCTGCGATGCCCTTTCAAAGCGAATGGACTTCTTTGCAGATATGGGCTGTTCGGTCAGCGACCACGGGCTCGGATATGTATGCTTCTTCCCCGCAGACGATGCCGAGATCGAAAGGATATTCGCGAAAAGGCTCGCAGGAGGCAAACTCAGCAGTGAGGAGATACTCAGATACGAGACTGCCTTCATGCTCTTCATGGGACATAAGTACGCAGAGCACGGCTGGGTGATGCAGCTCCACTACGGCGTAAAGCGCGACAACAACACTCCGATGTTCGACAGCACAGGCCCCGATACCGGCTATGACTGCATAGACAATCACACCTCTGCCGCAGAACTCGCCGATTTCCTGAATGCACTCGAAAAAGACCATGCTCTCCCGAAAACGATACTCTACAGTCTGAATCCCGCCGACAACGCGTATATAGATACAGTCATCGGCTGCTTCCAGAACAGTGAGGCTGTCGGGAAGATACAGCACGGCGCGGCATGGTGGTTCAACGACCACAAGCAGGGTATGCGCGATCAGCTCACATCGCTCGCCGAACTCGGATATCTTGCAGGCTTTGTGGGGATGCTCACCGATTCGAGGAGCTTCCTTTCGTACACCAGACACGAATACTTCCGCCGCGTTCTGTGCGGACTTATCGGCGAATGGGTCGAAAACGGCGAATTTCCCGCAGATGAAAAGACCGTCGGAAAGATAGTTTCCGACATATCCTGCAATAATGCAGAAAAATATTTCGGATTCTGAACCGACTGCTGCAAAGACCGCTCATAATGCGGTCTTTGTTTATCCTGCGGACATACAGTAAACGACATTGAAATTGCACAATTTCTTATGTCGTTGACTATAAAAAGCCTCTTGACAAATATCCCGGAGATACTTATAATAGATAATAGTGGTATAAACCAATACTTTATTGGAGGTATAATGATCATGTCACAGAAATTTATGGTAGAAACATCGGCAAGACACGTCCACGTTACCGACAGTGACCTCGAAAAGCTCTTCGGTGCGGGCTACAAGCTCACGGTAAAGAAGGAGCTCTCACAGCCCGGTCAGTTCGCAAGCAACGAAAAGGTCGAGGTAGTAGGTCCCAAGGGCTCGCTCAAATGTTCGATACTCGGCCCCACACGCAAGGAGACACAGGTTGAGCTCTCCAAGACAGATGCACGTACAGTCGGCATAACAGCCCCCGTAAGAGAGAGCGGCGAGCTTGAAGGCTCCGCAGGCTGCACGATCAAGGGTCCCGCAGGCGAGATCACTATAGACAAGGGCGTTATCATCGCTAAGAGACACATCCACCTCACTCCCGCCGATGCCGAGGAGCTTGGCGTCAAGGACAAGGATGTAGTATGGGTAAAGGTAGAGACAGAGGACAGAAGCGCCGTTCTCGGTGATACCGTTGTCCGCGTTTCCGACAGCTACCGCCGCGCTATGCATATCGATACGGATGAATCCAATGCGATATCCGCCGCAAACGGTCTTGAGGGCGAGATAATCAAGCTCTGATCCTGTTTATCACGAAGATACATAAAACCGGCTCCGAAGATCTGTTCGGAGCCGGTTTTTTTGACACTGCAAATAAAAAGAGGATCGGTCGCCCGTCCTCAAACAGTATATATCTTTCTCTGTATCTGTATCTGTATATCTATCCGTTTATGTGTCTTCCTCGTCCATGGAGCTTTCTTCTGTTTCGCCGTCTGTATCTGTTTCTTCTTCGGCATCGCAGTTCTCATTTATATATTCAAACGAGAGATCAAAGAGATTTGTAACATCGCTCTGTCTGTGCTCGCCCGAATCGCTGTTCATGACCACGCATATAAGCTCGTGGCCGTATCTTTCCGCCGTGGCTGCGATGCAGTAGCCCGCGCCCTCGGTCATGCCTGTTTTGAGCCCGGTCGCATATTCGTAATAGCTGCTGCTCTCTTCAAGCACGAGCTTGTTGGTGTTGAGCCATTCGTAATACTGACCGGATGCCAACTTTCCGTTGGATATCTCCCTGCCTGCGGCATCCATGATCTCATCGTGATCGCTGGCGTATATCGCTATCTTGAGCATATCCTTTGCGGTCGTGTAGTTGTCGTCATCATAGAATCCGTCCGGATTTGTAAAATGCGTCGACTCGGCGCCGATATTGCGTGCGGTGGTATTCATCATATCAACGAATTCCGATACAGCCTTATCTGCCGAGATATCATCGGTATCGCTGAGAAGTCTGCCGATATTTGCCGCTGCTGTATACGAAACATCACTGCCGCCGATAAGTATAACGCCATCGGCAAGCTGCTGCCTGTTCAGCGAATAGCACTTGTTTATCCTGGCAAGACTTGCGTTCTCCGGCACAAGATCAAGCTCGTTCCCGGCTATAAAATTATATCCGTCGGGAGCAATGTCAAGAGCGACTGCCGCCGTCATGAGCTTTGCTGTGCTTGCGGGATAGCATTTTTCAGTCTCGTTCTTGGAATAAAGCACCTTGCCTGTCGTCTTGTCGTATACAATGGCGATCGGCGAATAGGCAGTCATGTTAACAGGGCATATCTCGGGGATCTCTATATCTATCTTCTTGCTCTCCTCCGAGACCTTGGTCACGGCTGCAACAGCGCTCTTGTGATCGCTCGTATCATCCTTCAGTACGGTATATCCGTCAGACTTCACTGCCACTGCACCGTTTGCAGTGTAAGCGATCTGATACGCTCCGAGCGCACAGCAGGACGCGACAAGAAATGCCATGACACCTACCCTTGTGTTATGGAGCTTGCGGCGCGCAGCCGCCTTTTCGTCCTCGAACACCGCAGCTGTATAGACAGCCGCATTACGTCCAACGACATGATTCAAGGTTCCGCTGTTATCCATATTATATCAACCCGTTTTGTTCTTTCGGAGCACACGGCAAAAATACGGATAACCGGTCGCCTTAAAGGTTACAATTGTTACAAAAAACGACATTATCCGCACAAAGCTGTATTCTCTTCTTATATTTTGTTTCATCCTTTTTCTTTATCACACCTGCGGCGTTTTTATTTTTCTGCCGCAAATACAGTTTAACATAACAGTCTTGTCTTTTCAAGGCTATAACCTACATTTTAACCTCTGCGTAACCGCTTTGTAAACAACCCGAACGTGTGTTCCTTATTGCAAATAAAATCTTTGTAACATTTTTGTATAATAGTTACAAGAGAAAATTTGTTCGTGTAAAGCTATCACCATTACAACAAATATTTATATCCGGATGAGAATATAGCAAAAAATCCGTGTAAAGAAAAATTCTTTGCACGGATTTTTTGTTACGATTTGTCATGATCTAATACAGCGTCACATCCACAAATCCGTCGAGCAGCTCGTTTGCATATCTGAAAGCGTATGCCGCTCCCTTTGCGACACTCGTCATCGGGTCAAAGGCGGGAGCGCATACTATCCCCGTGCGCTTGGTGAGCAGCTTGTCAAGTCCGCCGAGGAGCGCTCCTCCGCCCGACATCAGCACGCCGTTCTTGTGTATATCGCCCACCAGCTCGGGAGGAGTATCCTCAAGCACGGTCTTTACCGCCGTCACGAGTTCTTCGACCATATCCTCTATCGCTGCATAGATATCGAGATCGCTTATCGTCTGACTGACAGGCAGTCCCGATAGCATATGCCGTCCGCGTATCTCCGAGGTCACCTTACCCGTGGGGTCAAATACGTTCGCAAGCGTTATCTTTGCTCGTTCCGCGGTCTTTTCACCGATAACTATATGATATTTGTTCGCGATATATTTAATTATAGCGGTGTCCATGCGGTTGCCCGCCATTTTCACCGACAGCTTTGATACTATCCCGTTCATCGAGACCACAGCGACATCGGTCGTACCGCCGCCGATATCTATCACCATGTTCCCGTTCGGCTTTGAGATATCGACCTTCTGCCCGATGAGCGCGGCGAGCGGCTCCTCGATGAGGTATATCTTCCTTGCACCCGCTGCTCTTGCGGCATCGACCACCGCCCTGCTCTCGACATCGGTTATCGACGAGGGTATGCACATGACTATGCGCGGCATTATCATCTGTCTGCCGGTGACGCGGTGTATGAATTCGGATATCATACACTCGTTCATGTTGAAATCGGCGATAACTCCGTCATGAAGGGGACGTATCACTGTGATATTGTCGGGCGTCTTTCCCGTCATCCTGTCCGCCTCGATGCCTACGGCGATTATCTCCTCCGTCCTGCGGTCGAAAGCTACTGCGGACGGCTCGTTGAGCACTATTCCTCTTGAAGCGACCGATATGAGCACATTGGTCGTCCCGAGATCAATTCCAATATCCATTTTATGCCTCTCCGATGTTCTTATATTTCATTTGAATATTTATGTTTATTACGTTTATAATGTACCCGCGCATACAACGGCTGTGACTTCCGATGCTCCAATATCCTTCAGTATGCCCGCACAGCTGCTCATCGTAGCGCCCGTGGTCAGCACATCATCACAGAGTATCACACGCTCTCCGGAAAGTTCTGCGCCTTCTGCCGCAGAATACTCTCTTCGGGCGGATTCTATACGTTCGGATGCCGTCCTTTCATGCTGCTCCTCGACGGAATACACACGGGACAAAAGCCCGTGACGCACGGGTATTCCTGTCTTTTCCGACAGTGCCTCAGCGAAAAGCTCTGCCTGATTATAGCCGCGCATACGCCTCTTGCGTGCGCTCATAGGGACATATGTTATGATATCTGCCGGTATACCCGCTTTTTCTATCCGTTTTGCGCATATACAGGCAAATATCTCTGCGGCGTTGCTGTTGGAATCGTATTTGAACGAGAGCACCGCCTTGCGCACAGCTCCCTCATATATCCCCGCAGCTATGCAGCGGTCGTATCTTATACCTCTTTCCGCGCATACACATACGTATTTCCCGCAGCGCGGACAGAGCAGCTTTTCCTGCTTTTCGCCGATAGGCTCGAGCTCCTTCACGCAGTCCTCACAGCAGTAGAGATCCCAGCGCATGACCCTGCGGCAGACCGGACATACATTCGGAAAGAAAAGATCCAATATCCATTCGCGTATCCCGCTTTTTCTTATTTCAAGCTCCATGTCATTCACTTGTGAGCATATCTCTCAGGCAGGAATACCTGAGCGAACGGCGGTTGTTTTCTACCATCCTGCTGACAGCGGATGATGTCCCCACGATTATCAGCAGCTTTTTAGCCCTTGTAACGGCAGTATACAGCAGATTCCTGTAATACAGCTTGTCAAAGCCGCCGAGCAGCGGGAGTATCACCGCATTGAACTCACTGCCCTGACTTTTGTGTACGGTTATCGCATACGCAAGCTCGAGCTGTTCGAGCATACCGAAGTCGTATACGGCAATGCGTCCTTCAAAGTCGATGACAGCCTCCCTGTCTTTTTTGCGTATCTTGACTATCGTTCCGATATCGCCGTTGAATATGCCCGTGCCCTTTTCATCATCCTTCTTCCAGACGATATCATAATTGTTCTTGGTCTGCATGACCTTGTCCCCGTCACGGAATATATAAGGCAGGCTTTTCACCTCAGAGAGAGCGGGCGACGGCGGGTTCACCACATTCTGGAGCAGCTTGTTGAGCTCCGTTACTCCGAGCATCCCCTTCCGTGACGGACATAATACCTGTATATCATCATACGGCGACATATCATATGCCTTGGGGAGCCGCTTGCTGTAAAGCTGCGATACCAGCTCTGCGGCAGCGGCAGGCTCCGACTTGGGTATAAAGAAAAAGTCGTTGTCGCGCAGTGTCAGCACCGGCTTTTCACCGTTGACTATCCTGTGCGCGTTGGTGATTATCGCGCTTTTCTGCGCCTGACGGAATATCTCATTCAGACGCACGACAGGGAGTATCCCGCATTCGGTCATATCCCTCAGCAGATTACCCGCTCCCACGCTAGGCAGCTGATCCGAATCACCGACCAGTATCAGACGGCAAGAAAGCTTCAGCGACCGAAGCAGAGACTCGAACAGCAGCACATCCACCATCGACATCTCGTCTATTATCATTACATCGCATGGCAGAGGATTGTTCTCATTCCGGCGGAAAACGGGTCTGCCGTCGGACGCATACGACACCTCGAGCATACGGTGTATCGTCTTAGCGGGATATCCCGTAAGATCGGATATCCTCTTTGCCGCCCTTCCCGTCGGGGCGGAGATAGTGACCTTCATCCCCTTCGCCTCATAAAGCGATATCATAGCCTTGAGGGTAGTGGTCTTTCCTGTGCCGGGGCCGCCCGTGAGTATCAGAAATCCTCGTGACAGTGCAAGAGCTATCGCTTTTCGCTGCAGCTCGGCGTAGGTGATGCCCTTGGCCTGCTCCTCCTTATCGATAAGCGCGGAGCTGTCCTCTCCCGAATCGACAAAGCAGCTCTTCATCAGCTTCAGACGGTCTGCGATATACTGCTCCGCACGGAAATAATCATAGATATATACGAACTGTCTGCCGTTCTTTTCGTATACGGCGACATTGTCATCGTCCAGTTCATTTCCGAGAGCCTTTTCAGGGTCGTACTGCACGTCCCCGAGCAGCCTGCGGGCTGTCGGCATGAGCCTGTCAAGCGGAAGGCAGGTATGCCCGTTGAGCGCATTCACCGAGAGTATATAATATAATCCTGCGGCTGCTCGGTGCTCGCTGTCCTTGGGTATGCCGAGAGACTCTGCTATCTGCTCCGCCTTCGGGAAATCTATACCCGGATCATTGCGGCAGAGAGCATACGGATTGTCCTTTATCACATCGAGCGAGAACGAGCCCCAGCGCTTCCACGCCGCCGCTGCTACCGACGGAGCAAGCCCGAAGCCCGAAAGAAATATCATCAGTGTGCGCATCCCGGAGACGCGCCTGAATTCCTGCGCGATCTCTTCGGAGCGCCGTGTCGTTATGCCGCTTATCTCGGACAGTCTGCCGGGGTCGTCCTCGATTATCCTCAGAGTATCGTCCCCGAATCTGTCCACTATCTTTTTTGCAAGAGCGGGACCTATCCCCTTTATCGTGCCGGAGGAAAGGTATCTCAGTATCGCCGATGAAGTTTCGGGCATTTTCCGTTCACATACCTCTGCTCTGAACTGCGTTCCGAATTTCGGATGCTCCACATATTCCCCCGTAAGGCGAAGTTCCTCGCCCACATCGATATTTCCGAGCTCGCCCACAACGGTGACATAATCGCTCCCGACCGCAAGATCGAGCACCGCATACCCGTTTTCGGAGTTGCGGTATATAACGCTGTCAACACTGCCCTCTATCACCGAGAGCTGCTTCTGTGCAGCCTGCATGAACGCTTTCCTCTTTTCAACATCATCGGTCGTTGCATCGGTCTTCAAAAAAAGACCCTTATTCCGATTCAAAGCTCTGCTTTCAAGAAAGCAGTGGCAAGCATCAGCTTGCCCGCTATTTTTGCAGGGGATACGATCCCCTGCAAAAATAGCGGGATGGAACCCGCCTCATCAGAGGCGGGAGACATCGCTGTCTTGATTATACCATAACCAGTCGTTTTATGCAATAAAATATTACCCCCGTGCGCGTTACAATTTGGTATCAATTTGCGCCGCCTCCGACTGCCGCGGAAAACGGGGTCTTCTTTGCGAATATGATCTGTTCCCTGCCTATCTCGCCCTCGACAAGATATTCCGCGCTCACCCTCGCGCCGTCCTTGGTATGGGTATATACTGTCTTGCGGTCGATGACTGCTCTGCTGCCGTCGTTCAGAAAATTATTCTCGTAGCGCATGAGCTTTTCTTCGAGCAGCTTATCGGCCTGTTCGCGGGAATAAAGCACTTCGCTGCGGGAATATGTCACCGTGCGGGTG
>JAILFE010000354.1 GCA_024697725.1 Oscillospiraceae bacterium | reverse complement strand
AACTTTGTAAGCGATGCTGTCTCAGGTGTAACCTTAGTTGATGAATACTCATAACCCAGCATAGCATTGATAAGCATTGATTTACCTGCTTTGATAGCGCCTACAAGAGCGATATGGAATTCATTGTCTTTGCATTTGCTTAAAAATGTATCGATATCCTTGTACATTTTTGAGGTTATCTGCTGTTTCATTTCATCAGTCTCAAGAAGACTTTTCACTTTCAGCATATTTTTAGCGTATTTGTGAGCAGTTTCATTCCATAGATATGCTGTATCGATCTTTTGTGCTTCAAGATTTGATCTCAGTGCGGCAATGCGTGTCTCATAATCTTTACGAGCCTCATCATTTGTAAAGGTAAATCCATTCATTTCATTTTCCTCCGTTATTATAGTTTTATTTGTATCATGATCATGCGTTTTTCTTTTGCATGATTTTTTTGTTTTGATCTCAGGAATACACAACAGCTCTGCTAATGGCAAAAGAATCCTCATACCATCAGCATAGCCAAGTTCTATCCTTCTCATAATAGAACTATGTTCAAAATCAAGAGTACCGTCAATAAAAGCACCTATATCCTGTGACGGAATTATATCTATAAACATCGGATCATTGTTTGCTTTTGCATTTGAAAGATGAATTATGATAATTCTGTCAAGGTGATCTTTTGTTAGCGGCATTACTGGCGTATTATCTGCATTTGCACCACCATCAACGTAAAACTCACCATCTATTTCCACACTTGCAAATATTCCCGGAATAGCAGAGGACGCAAGCAGGATTTTTTTCTTATATTCATTATCAATATATCTTGACCACTCAAAGTACCTGTGTTCAGCTTTATCCCGTGATCTGCAAGTAATGTAACACTTATCGCATTTCTTATTATGCTTTTCGCCTGAAATAGCCTGTTCAACGATCGCTGACAGTTTTTGCTGTGAAAAGATACAGTTACCATTTGCAAGATAGTCTTCAGATTTGACGTTTAGAATATCTTCATTTGTAATGTTTTCCCAGATATGTTCTGCTTGTTCAAATTTGCCTAAATAAAACATGGCGGCATTAAGTGCGCCAACAGAAGTACCCGATACCGATGTAATATGTTTCTCTATGCCTAATTCACGTATAGCTTCCCAGACACCGATATGATAAGCTCCTTTTGCACCTCCGCCTTCAAAAACAAGACCTAACCTCATGGCTCCTCCAATTATTTATAATTTATCACAACTTGTAGTATACTATTATTATGGTGAGATCATCGCCGCAAAAATCGGACATTCACGACCACAATCTGAAAATTTCTCAATAAACAGGCAAATCGTCACTACTACCGACCACAATTCTGACGGTTGATAAAATTCAGGCGGCAATATGAAGCAGTTTCATGCACTCGACTTTACGCTCAAATGAAGAATGAACATAACGGTTAAGTGTAGTTTCTACGGAAGAATGGCCAAGAATAGCCGAAAGTGTCTTTACATCGAAGCCTGCCCTTATGCAGTTTGTGGCGAACATATGGCGAAGGCTGTGATAATTTATCGACGGTAAATCGGCTTTTTTCAGTATAGATTTGAATCGGCGCTGTAATGTTCGTGGCTCGATAACAGCAGAAGTTCCGGAAAGAATGTACTCATCATCACCTCTCTGAAATTGGCGTAATATAGCCATTATCGAATCAGGAACAGGGATACATCTGTGTGATGAAGCCGACTTTGGAGTGCCGATATAAAGTTCTGTGCCACAGCCTTTGCTAATTCGCTGAACAGTTCTCCTGACGGTCAGAGTGCTTTTTGAAAAATCAATGTCGCCCCACTTCAAACCACAGATTTCGCCGATTCTCAGCCCCATAAAGAGGCTGAGGAGTATGCATAAATTTGTATTTGAGATATGTGTGGTGAGATATTTGCAGAGTATTATCTGTTGACCATCGGTCAGAAGTGACATTTCCTTCTTTGCGTATTTTGGAACTTCTGCATCTGCAATGACATCACGATAGCCATGAATTCTGCAAATATACTTGGAAATCGTCTTCATCAGCACAACGATATCACGAACATATTTCGCTGACAGACCACTTTTCAGCTTTTTATTTATGAACTCCTGTACAAGCTGGACAGTGATGCAATTGAACCGTATATCGCCGAAAACAGGCAAAATATGCTTACTTAGCTTCATCTGATAATTGCTCATAGTTGTAGTTTTTACCCTTACATGAACTGCCATAAGCCATTCGTCCGTCAGCTCACGGAATGTTTTTGCGCCTGATGAATGATAAGAAATTGGCTTGGATCTGAGCTTTATCAGCTTTTCTTTTACCTCAGAATAGGATTTTCCGTAAACGGAGCGATATTTCCCCTCACTCAAATTAGGACGGTATCGCCCCTCCCAGCGTCCATCCTTTCGCTTGTAAATGTTTTCGCCCTTTCTTGCCATGATATACCTCCCGTATAATCTACCATAAATATGACGGTTTATAGATTAATTTGCCTGTCAAAATTACCAATTCAAGCCCTTTTGAATTGTACGCTACGTAAAAATATTGCTGTTTATGCAATATTTTTCACAAAAATCATTGAACATCAGCTTTTATTATGATAAAATATAAGCATAATAGTTATGCCGCAAATGTCCGATTTTTGCGGCATTTTTTCTTGACTGGAATCGGCTCCGTCTGTTATAATGGTATCATGACGGCGAATATACTTTATCGCAAAAACGGCGAGTTTATCGCAAATTCGGGAGGTGAC
>JAILFE010000324.1 GCA_024697725.1 Oscillospiraceae bacterium | reverse complement strand
CGGCAACGACAATGAATTCGGCGGTACAACAAGACTTGCCGGCAACTACGTTTACAAGACAAACGTTGATTTCCACAACTCCGGTATGGAATGGTATGCTGTCAAGGGCTCCAAGGCAGTTATCGAAAACAGCATTATCCATGGCTGCTATGATGCAAATTCCATAAAGATCACAGGCGATACGCCCGCAGGAACAACTCCCGAGGAAAGACCTTATGTGTATGCCGCAGGCATATACATGAGAGGCGGATTTATCGGCAGCCCCACAAAAGGCACCGATACGGCTCATGACTGCGACGTCATCGTTTCCTATGAAGACGGCGACTCTACAGGCGGCACAAAGCTCAGCACTCATACTAAAGCCAGCACTATGATCCCCTCGACCTACAATCCCGCAAAGCTTGCTCTTTGTCTGGATAAGGATCAGGGCGGTCTCATCCACGGAAATGTTTATTCCAAGGGCGATGTGTTCATCGGCGGCAACAACTCCGGTGACGGCGATATCTACGGCAACGTTTATATCGACGGCGATCTCTATGTGTTCCGCAACGGTGGTCACGGTGATACCGGACATATGATACACGGCAACCTCAATCTCACAGGCTCTGTGTACTCTATGGATTCTTCCGGAAACTGGGTCGCTGTCGCTGATACTACAGGCGTAGTTGACGGCGGCACGGTAAACGGCGATACAGCGTTCGTAAGCGGCGGCTTCACAGCAGGCGGTTATGATTCCATCTCGCTGAAGGACAATACCGCAGCAGCAGACGGAACGAGAAACATCAAGATCTACGGCAGAGGCACAACCAAGGTGCTCGTACCCACAGTTGAAAGCGTTGTCTTCCCCTTCACATACAAGGGAACAAAGATGACAACACCCTCCGGAAGCGACCCTTACGGTAATACCTATACCGAAAATTCGCCGCTCAAGGCTGTTGATAAGCTGAGATACGACCTCAACTGCCCGACAGCTACGCTCGAAGTCAAGTCAACGGCTACAGTCCTGTCCACATCAAACGGTGTTGGCCCGGGAACACTCTCCAACGGCGATACTGTTACTAATTACATAAAATCGTTGGGTCCCAATGACGCTGGCGGTCCTTCACCCAATTACAACGCCGCTACACAGTGCTGCGAATACAAGCTCAAGCTCGACAATATGGGTTCCAACACCTATTATATCGATGCTACGCATACAAGCGTGCAGATACAGCTTGAAACCTCGGATCATCCCGCAAACCAGACCCCCACATTCATCGTTGACGGTGCAAACTCCGTATTCTTCACGATACCCGACGGTGTTATATGGGACGGCAGAATGAACGTATATACAAAGCAGATCAAGGATATGCTTGATTCGGGCGCAGTATTTGAACTCGGCGATGACAGCAGCAAGATGAACACCGGCAATCCCGCAGCTCCCAATATCGACTTCTATGTAGGTGATACCGGCGGGATCACTCAGGATTACGGCGATCTCGTATGGTGCGGATATCTTTACGGCGCGTATGCTAATTTCCAGCATCACGCAGGAAGCAACAACGGCGATGTAAAGTTCACATTCAACGACAAGTATACAGGTCTCGGTCAGAAGCAGTCCAAGTCGATAAGATTTTTCGGTTATATTATATTCCATGGTATCTCAAGCGACAACGAAGTCGGCGTTATGTATATCGATCCCGATACAGCACCGCCTCCTCCGGGTACAGCAGGCGGCAACATCGAATGGAACGACCAGCATTATCTTAATCAGTAAGGAGGGCGTTGGTATATGAAACAGAAGAAATTAAAAGCATTTACCCTTATCGAATGTATCGTTGCTCTGGCGCTTATAGGCTTTGCCTCACTCCTTATGGCTCAGGTATACGGCTCAGTCTCCAAGCTCAACCGCAGCAACAGTGAGCTCAACGTCAGTCTCGTCGAGCAGATGAAGATCGTCGAGACACAGCTCAAGCAGGGCAGCAATGTTACGATAACCTGCCTGAGCAGCTCCTACAGCACAACAAATCCCGCATATGCAGCTGCACAGGCTGCACATGATGCAGTCCCCACAGCAAATATCGATCCCGTCAAGTTCGCAGTCACAGGTATGACCGACGGCGCAAACAAGACAGCGTTCAAGGCAGTAAACGTGAACGGTCAGGTCGATGTCTATATTCTCAAAGCAAAGCCCAAGACAACTAACCCCGGCGCGTCCGACCCCGATAACGGCAAGACGCGCGCTATGGACGAGGATGTAAGATTCAAGTTCATGATGCCCGCACAGTACAGACCGTAAGGGGGGCAGATGCTATGAAGAAAACATTAAAAGCATTTACCCTTGTCGAAATGATAATCGTCGTTGCGATATTCGGTATCCTTATGGCAGGTCTGATGAATTTCTACGCTCCTATCAAACAGACCTACGCGGATTCGACGATGTACGAGAAAATGCGTACTTCTCAGAACGGTATCCTCGAATACCTCTGCGAATCCACACGCTATGCCGACAACATCAAGGGCGAGCCGATGCTCACCATGTACGATCAGAACGGAAAAGTCGAATTTGAAGACGGCTCGACCGCGACTGTCACTACCGCAAAGTCCGCTGTGGATGCGTTCCTGAAGGAACACAGCATAGATATGACGACGGATAAGGGCAAGGAGCTTGCCGACAGGATACACGTTATCGTCATCAACCGCACTGACAATTACACAGCGGCAGGCGAAAGCAAGGCAACACCGCAGGGCTTCGGTTCCGGCAACGAGAATATCACCTACAAGGGAAGACTTATCACGAATATCCCTTATATCGACCGCAGAACGGGTCCCACCGATCACGCTAGCGATACTACGAAAATATTCTCCAATAGCGATACCGGTCTGAGAACTTCCTCCGGCGGCA
This sequence comes from Oscillospiraceae bacterium, assembly GCA_024697725.1. Taxonomy (GTDB): domain Bacteria; phylum Bacillota; class Clostridia; order Oscillospirales; family Ruminococcaceae; genus RGIG4694. Next base: position 1,875 of record JAILFE010000324.1, on the reverse strand, counting down.
CTTCGGGCATCACCTATATGGCGCTCGGCGCGGGCTACTACGGAGCATCCAATTATCAGATCTACATCGATTACGCAAAGACCTTCCCCTCTGACAAATATGCAGGCGGAATAACCTTTGCGGTAATGAACTCGCTCAAAAACGACAGCGGTGTTATAACAGATGAATCGCAGATCGGTTCATCCTCGGTAACACTCAACGGTAATGAAGTTGAGCTCACAACTGTACAGGGCAACATAACGCCCAGTAACAAAGGCGCAGCAGCCGATAAGGTGCATTATTGGAGATCGGCTGCCAGCAAGACCAACCATACTGCAGCAGGAAACCGTACAGCAACAGGTTCCTACACAGAGAACGACAAGAACACCTATATCATCTACATTCTTCCCGACGAAGAAAGATAAGCAATATCCAATTTATTTCACTGCATAATTCAAGGCGTGCCGTCATGCACGACACGCCTTGATATTATCTTTGTTATCCGGTTTTATTTTATCATGGTGTTTATATAGCCGTCAACGGCTGCGTTCCCGACATACGCCGCGATCGCAAGTCCGATTATCAGAAACGGCCCGAAAGCAAATGCATTTGAGGAATCATCTTCCTCGTCAGCGGTCGCTTTCCTGATGACCGCATACACAGCACCCGTCATTACGGCGATCACCGCAGCGAATACAGTGGCTTTTATGCCGAGCATAAGACCGCCCGCTGCCATTACTACTATATCTCCCATTCCGAAGCCGAATACGGGTCCGTTATTCTTTATCTTAGTTTTGACTTTTTCTATCTTTTTCGTCAGCTTTTTGGTTTCCTTGGCGTCCTTCTCGTTTTTGAGGGCGCGTGAGAGCCTTCTGAGATCCTTGTGATCCTGGCTGATGAAAAGGATGTAGAATACAGGCGTGATAACAAATCCGATAATGAGCATCACGCCGCTCACCGATACCATTCCGATAAGGCATTCCTTCAGAGTTGCGGGCATGGTCACAAGCTGTGATCCGTCTATGCGTATCAGCGTGAGGATATGTGTCAGTATCGCCATGATGCCGGTATAGATCAGGACTGATACGCACATCTCCTGTGTGTCAAGATCCTGGAACGCCAGTACGATGAGTCCGCTCATGAAGAGTGCGAGCAGTGCAAAGTAGATACCGTATGTATCATAAGGGAATACAGCAAAGCAGATCACGAACATGATCCCCGTCAGAGCCTCCACTATGGTATATCTCGGAGATATCTTCGCTCCGCAGGCGCGGCATTTTCCCCTGAGCAGGCACCAGCTTATGATCGGTATGAGATCGTACCGCTTGATCTCGGTGTTGCAGCTCATGCAGTGGGAATTGTTCGTGATGAGCGATTCGCCCTTCGGTATCCTCAGGATACAGACATTGAGAAAGCTCCCGATCGTTACTCCGAAAAGGAATACGAATACATAAAAAATGACATTGAATATTGCTATGATCGTTTCCGGGTCCATTATAAGACTTCCTTTCTTATTTGAATATTCTAATAGTATCACATATATTGCTTTTTTTCAAGTGATTTTTCAAAAATGCGGAAAATAATCCGGGTATAATATTCAGGAGAGCCGTTTCCCGCAGCAGACGGCATATCCGAAAAATACAGGAAAAATATATTTGATCATTCTGCGGAGATTGGAGTTTGAACAATGAAAAATATTCCCGTCGGTCAGTATATGGTCAATGAGGGCATTATTACAGAGGAACAGCTGCAGAATGTCCTTGATGCCAAGAAGAACGAGAACGTCCCCGGCAAATTCTTCGGTGACTATATCGTTGAGCTCGGCTACGTGACAGATGTCCAGTTCGGTCACGTTCTTGCCAAGAAGCTGAATGTTCCGTTCATTGATCTCGATGA
>JAILFE010000319.1 GCA_024697725.1 Oscillospiraceae bacterium | reverse complement strand
GTCACGATAAAATAATGTGCCTTGTGCGTGGATCTCCACGCGGATAATTAAGACGCATACAGCAGTTATTCTTTATATATTTATATAAGAGCGCGTCTTGGCGCGGATATCCGCGCGAACCTTATAATGTATCAATAATATACTGCCCTCTGTTTTCAGACATTTTGAAACAGCACGTAGTATAAGTCAGCCACAGCATAGTAATTGGTTTTAAGCGGGTCCGAATCCCGCAATATGCTGACTTGTAAACAGACATTTATATAATACGGTTCTCACAGCATTTTTCATGGGCGCAGATTCCTGCCTGCCGGCAAGGGCTGCGATAAAAGACGAACCGTGGCGGAAAGCGATCCGAAGAACCGATAATGCGGATCGCATTCCGCTTGTGAAAGGAGAAAAGACCATGCTTGAATTACTCAAAAGAGAAAATGATCTTACATATACCGAAAACGGCGGTACAGCTTACCGTTCATCACAGTCGTTCTGCCTTGATATGTTCTTCAGGGCAGGCGCGATGCGAAATTCCACCGAAAAGGAGATCGCAGACACCGTTGCCCGCGCTTTCGCGGAAGATCCCGACAAGACCATGAAGATAATCTTCTTCGCACGCGACGCAAGGGGCGGTCTCGGAGAAAGACGCTTCTTCCGCTGCGCTGTATCCGCGCTCATCAGCATCTCCCCCGATTCTGTCGTGAAGAATCTCCCCTTGTTTGCCGAATACGGCAGATATGACGACCTCTGCGTGCTTCTCGGCACTCCCGTTGAAAGCGCGGCGGCAGAAGTCATAAAGGAACGCCTCGAAAGCGATATCGCTGCAATGTATAACGGCGGAAAAGCTTCTCTGCTCGCAAAGTGGCTTCCTTCCGTGAACGCATCCGCGAAATCAACAAGAAACAGCGGCAGAAGGCTGGCAGCACTCCTCGGGATGTCCGAGCGCGAATACCGCAAGACCCTTTCCGCACTGAGAAGATACACCGATATCATTGAAAACCGCCTCCGCGAACGCGACTACACTTTCGATTACGAGGTGCAGCCCTCCTGCGCAATGTTCAAGTACCGCAAGGCGTTCATCCGCAATGACGGCATACGCTACTCCGAATACCTGAACAAGGTCGGGGAAGGCACAGCAAAACTCAACGCCGACAGGCTGTATCCCTACGATATCGTCCGCGCTGCAATGGAGCGGAACATCACCGAGGGTGAAAGACGCTCGCTCGATGCGGCATGGAATGCTCTGCCCGACCTCACCGCCGCAAAGAACGAAAACGCTATCGCGGTGATAGACGGCTCCGGCTCCATGACCTGCGGGATGGGGAGCCTGCGTCCCATAGACGCTGCGCTCTCGCTGGGGATATACTTCGCAGAACACAACCGCGGTATGTTCGCTGGCCACTTCATCACCTTCTCGCGAAATCCAAGACTGGTGGAGATAAAGGGACGCGACATCACCGAAAAGGTACGGTATTGCCGCTCCTTCAATGAAGTCGCGAACACGGATCTCGAAAAAGTTTTCACGCTGATACTCCGCACAGCAGTGAAGAACCGCGTTCCCAGGAGCGATATGCCCTCAAAGCTGTACATAATCTCCGATATGCAGTTCGACAGATGTATCATCGGCGGCAATGACGAACCCATGTTCCGTGAGATGAGAAAACTGTACTGCGCAAATGGCTACAAGCTCCCCGAAGTCATCTTCTGGAATGTGAACAGCCGCTCGGAGACGGTACCCGTGAACCGCTCCGAAACGGGTGCTGCACTGGTATCGGGATTCTCCCCTGCCGTGTTCGATATGGTTATCGGAGGCGAAGTATCGCCCGAGACTGTGATGAACAGGATACTCTCATCTACACGGTACGAGCCTGTGTCAGCCGCATGAACAAACTGAGGTCAGCAAAAGATAAAGGAAAAAGCTCTGCACAACGCCTGTACAGAGCTTTTTGTGTATATAGGATTACAAACAAAGATCCTCTCAACCAAAAGGCTGAGAGGATCAACTGGATCCCCCTGCCCGGCTTGAACGGGCGACACCTGGATACAGTTAGTGAAACATTTTTTAATCCTGACACTATTACACTCACAATAAGTCAAACCGCTATATCATTTCAGGAAATCATTAATACAATAATAATAGTATAGCACAAATTTACAAACGAAGCAAATTATCAAGTTTTTTGCTCGCTCATAAAATATTCCCAAATATATACGGAGGGCTCAATTGAAAGTGTGTTTATATGCACCGAGGCTGCCCAAAAATTTATAGTATATCGTCACTCTCTGAGTTACATTATTGTCGCTATCGGTCATGCGCTTGCCTACCGTGATACGACTTACAAAGCGATTGAGTATTTCCTTATCAAGGCTGTCAATGTGGCTATACTCCCCCATCGTTTCAAGAAATTTGTCCACCGAAGAGTACTTCTTTTCTACCTCTGCAAGTTCTTTTTGGAGACTGTACAGCCGGTCACGCTTGACACGGGAATCTTCTTGGAACCTCTCTGTCAGCTCTCTAAATTTCTCGGGTGTAATTATCCCGTTCAGACGGTCTTCATACAGGGTATCGACACGCTTGTCATCCTTTTCAATCTCCGTTTCAAGATTGGATATCTGTGACGCTATGAGCTTTCGATCAAACATCTTGGACTTTATCGCATCGGTCGCACTGCTTCTGAACTTGTCGGGATCGGCGAGAACAGTATCCAGCACACGCTGTATATCCGCAAGTACAATGTCGTAGAGAACATCATATCGGATCAGATGGCTTTCACAAACCTCCATGCCTTTCTTGCGATAGGTGTTGCAGGAGAAGTAGTTCTTGGCTCTGTTGGAATTGGTAATCCCCAAAGCATACCCGCAGTCCTCACACTTGATGAGTCCTGCAAATATATTCTCAAAGCCCGATTTGGTCATACGCTTGCGTGAATCAAGCTTTTCATGTGCATCGTTCCACAGCTGCTCCGTGATTATCGGTTCATGCATATTCTCATTAACGATCCACTTCTTCTTATCCGCAAATACCACTTTCTTGCTCTTGAAATTCAGTTTGTGCTTTTTTCCGCTTATCAGCGTTCCGAGATACACCGGATTTTCAAGTATCACCTTGACAGAATTCAGATTCCAATCATAAGGATCCTTGACGTATGCCCTGTTTTCTCTTTGAGCAGTGACCGCAGATGGTACCATGATCTTCATTTTGGACAGCTCACGGGCGATCTTGTTATAGCCGTAGCCGCTGTATGCCGCCATTTCAAAGATCTTCACGACTATTGGCGATATCATAGGGTCGATGACAAGCTTATGCTTATCTTCCTTGCTCTTAGCATAGCCGTATGGAGCTTGCGAACCGATGAATTCTCCGCTTAACGCCTTGGATCTCATGACCTCCCTGACCTTATGAGAGGTGTCAGCAGGGAAATACTCATTGAACAGCACTCTGAAATGCAGCTGCATCCAGTTGCTGACACTGAACTCCTGACTGTCAAGACTGCTGACCTGATCGGTTATTGCAACAAAGCCGATATTCTTCTCGGGGAGTATCCTTTCGATGTAATTGAGTACATTCGCCTCTTCCCTGCCGAATCGTGAAATATCTTTCACGATTATGGTGTTTGCCTTTCCCCTCTCGATATCCTCCATCATTCGTTTGAAGTCGGGTCGATCGAAGTTCGTGCCTGTATATCCATCATCGGTGTAAAATCCGATTATGTCTATCCCCTGATCTCTGCAAAAGGATTCGATAAGACTTCTCTGATGTCCGATAGAAACGCTTTCACCCACGTTCGGATCGTCGTCAGACAGACGACAATATCCTACGGCAATTGGTTCTTTGGTCATCTTACTGCCCTCCATTGGTTGACATCCTTACTCGAAGGTTCACGGTTCGATATCGGACATGAAAAGCTGTAAGATACTATGTCATGACGATCAGAGGTGATAAGGCTCTGAACTTCCTTAATTGTCTGTCCGCAGTCCTGTTGGATATTGGCTGTCTGAAGAATATCAAACATATTCACAGTTGGCTGATATCTGCTGATGGCGAGAATGACCACAGACCCTGTTTCTATGCTCGAAGTATTATCGGAGATGGTTTCCGATGTCATTATCTGTTCCATATGTATTCCTTTCGTAACACGTAAGAACAGAGCTTGCTTACATTTAATAGTTTACCCGATTTCATCTGATTTGTCCAGTACATTTTCGCCTCTGTTTTCAACAAACTTATCGGCTGCTATCCGGGCAAATAGCCGAGTTGCATCATCAGTCCCATATTTATGGTCAACGATATAGACTATTTCATCAGCTCTGCTTGCGTGCTGTTCTTTTTCTGTCCATTCCATACTCTCTCCTTACACAGCCTCGGTACATTTATTATTATATTCAGTTTTCAAGATTCCGTTGTAAACTGGCATAATTACGATTTTCTCACAGTTACATCCAAGGAATTGCTAAATCCAAAGTGTTCTAATATCTTTTTGCAGCAGTTTACTGAAAAGAACACTTTATCGTTTGAACTCGTTTTAGAAATGCCTTCAACTGACGAAAAAACGACCAAATATCTTAGCAGTTGACTTTTTATTCCAGAGTTGAACTTGTAGTTTTCTAGATCAAGAAGATACTCACACTGGAACAGACTCAAATGAAGAGCAATAGATATCGCCACTACTGTTTCAAATGTAGGCTCTTCACACTTCATACGCTTGATAGTTTTCTCCGAACAGCAAAGCAATACAGCTAATTGAGGGATTGAAATCCTTTTTTCTCTTCTGTATCGAGTAAAAGCATCATAAAAACCCTCTCCATTCGTTCGATCCATCTGATTTTGTCAATAATACTTGACACATTTTTCTCGAACAGAATGAAGTACCGAAAGCAGAAGGTCGAAGAAAAAGCAGACAGCAGCGTTTATGCCGCGAAAGCTTATTGACAATGAGTTTGAGTATGGCAGGCTGGT
>JAILFE010000318.1 GCA_024697725.1 Oscillospiraceae bacterium | reverse complement strand
GAGTATGGCTATGACCGCGCTTATCAGCAGTGTGAACAGCACCGCATAGCCGATATATCCGACTCCCGTTGCAAGACCAGCAGCCATTGAGAGGAATATCACCGCGATATCGCGTGCATTGCCCTGCGCCGAGCGGAACCTCACAAGGCTGAACGTTCCCGCCACAGCGATGCCTGTACCGACATTGCCGTTCACGAGCATTATCACCGCCTGAACGACTGCGGGGAGTATTATAAGACATATTATCATATTCTGCGAAGGTCTGTTGCTCTTTGCGCCGTAGCAGGCGGTGAATGCGACCGCTCCCCCGCAGAACAGGGAAACAGCGGTGCAGATAAGCACATCCAATATGGAAAGTGTGCCGTCAAATATCGAAGTGAACATAAGCTTGGTTTATCCTTTCAGAGCGTTATTCATTATGATATACCGTCCGGCGGAACTCTGCTCCGGGTCGTCGGCGGTCATTTTCTCAAATATCGGAGCCGATCTCCACAACCCGTTCCTATATACCGTTCCGTATTTGGAGAACGTGGTCTTCCTGAGCTGCGCCTCGTTCAGTATCTTCACGAACCAGAGCGGCATAGCTCCCGCCGCCTTTGCTTCCATAAGATACATCTTTTCGGGGAATATGCACTTCCCGCTGCTCCCCGCCGAAAGATCGAGCATATCGATGCGGCTGCGGATATCGGTATCAAAGGTCACGCGGAAGGCATTGTCCTCATTTCCGTAGAACGCTTCGCGCTCGTATGCTATGTATACCTTCGGCACAGGCTTGTAATGCTCTCTGAAATAATCTATCTCGTGGAGTATCTGTGTGTTTTTTTCACACAGCACAGGTCTTACGCCGTATCTGAGATAATCAAGAGCACTGCGGTATTTTACGCTTATGCGCCTTTTATACACCACGCCGTCGAATTTCTTCTTTATCTCGATAAAGCATTTTGAATCGTCTCCGGGGATGCCGTAACTGCGCAGACGGAGTTTTTCTTTGTACAGCGGGCTCTCTATCGAATTGCGCACGAGCCTGAAATCATCGGTATCATAATAGATATTGCATATAGTGGTGAGCCCGTAATTATCGAGCGTCAGCCTGTCCTTTGTGAGCTTTCTCACAAGAGCATATTTTTCTTCATCCATAAGATATTTGTATTCATATCTCCTGAATGATGAGATATCCGGCATAGCCTTCTTCCTTTCGGTGTATCGTTTTCTGTCATTATCTGTATTGTAAAGCAATGATATAAAAATTGAAGTACAACAGGATGAAAATACGATGAAAATTCATCCCTGGAAGATGTCTGTAAAATATCCGGAACGTGATATAGGTTCGCTGCCGTCATGAAGATGACGTGTATCTCCCATGCACTGACAGCGGAAGTATGCGTTCCCCTTTTCCCTTTCCTCGGTGCAGAGTATCGTTACGGAGGTGGTCGGCAGGAAGAAACCGTGAACGAGCACTGCGGGCGATACATTGAGCATATGTCCCATTATCACGGTAGTAACTGCAAAATGACAGAAGCATACCGCCGTTTCATTCTTACGGACAGCGCTTTTTTTGTCATGTATGTAAAATCCCTCATGGCGGATATAGCCGTATTCCGCAAGAAGGCTGTCGATGCCTGTCTTTACCCGCTCAAAATATTCCCTGACATTTCCTGTTTTCATAAGCTCGGTGTCAGCCCATTTCTCGCGGTCAAAATACGCCTCCTCCCTTGTCCAGTATGCGGGCATCAGATCCCATGATACTTTTCTCTGTCCCGTTTCGGGAGAGATTATCCTCGCGGGGAATTCCTCGAGCCAGTCGAGCATCTTCGGTTCTATGCCGAGCTCATCGAGCGATGCCGCTGCCGTTTCGCGGGCGCGCCCGAGAGGCGAACAATAAAAATCAGCGTTTTTCCATTTTGCAACTCTTTTTGCAAGCAGCTTTGCTTCTTTCCTTCCCTTTGCGGTAAGACTGTCATTTATATAGTCCGGATCACCGTGTCTGATAAAGATAATATTCACAAAATTCCTCCGTCACCAGTATATATTTTTGGAATGATAAAATTATTATAGCATAAACAACTGAAAAAAGCAAACCTTTTTTCTATTGACTTTTAAACGTTTTTAGTGTATTATAATTACAGAGCCGCAAACAACCCCGAAAACCTCCGAAAGAGGTTTTCACCCCCCTTCTTAAAATATAAAAACGTTCATCGGATTTATTAGTTTTGCCGATGACGAGCCGTTCAAAGCACCATTGGTGCTGCGAATCGCCGATATTGCCGCACAACGCTCCACTACATCACACCGGGTGCGGCAATATCGGGACGAAAATCTCAGAATTTAAAAGCAACGATCATCCGTTCCCTTATTTAAGGGTGCGGATGTTTTTTTGTGCAGATTTGTTATCCTTTACGATTGACAAAATGCTGTGATTATGGTAATATTGTTTTGTCGGTTTTACGGAAACAGACATAACAGCAGCATGAGCTATAGTAAACGACACCGAATGTGCAATTTCCGATGTCGTTTACTGTAAGATATAGAAGGAGAAGATCATAATGGAGCTTATCGCCAGAAGAGTCAACGGCACAGAAGATATAACCCCTGCCGATTCGCCCAAATGGCAGATCGTAGAAAAACTCGCCTCCGAGATAGCGGAAAGCTACGGCTTCCGTCAGGTGAGGATACCCACATTTGAAAACACAGAGCTCTTCGTGCGCTCGGTCGGAGATACCACCGATGTCGTGCAGAAAGAAATGTTCACAGTGACCGGACGTGAAAGCTCGTTCACTCTCCGTCCCGAAGGCACGGCGGGAACTATCCGCTGTATGCTCGAAAACGGTATGCTCAACGATGCGCTGCCGCAGAAGGTATACTACGATCTTTCCTG
>JAILFE010000312.1 GCA_024697725.1 Oscillospiraceae bacterium | reverse complement strand
ATTCTATCCGCTTTCAGAAAGTGAGATATCCGATTATATCGCTACCGGCGAACCGCTCGACAAGGCGGGCGCATACGGGATACAGGGCAAAGGTTCACTGCTCGTGAAGCGTATCAGCGGCGATTATCTGAATATCGTAGGCCTGCCTGCCGCAAGGCTGAAACGTGAGCTTTGCGCATTTATCAGAGAAAACGGTCTGACATGATGGGAAGATCATCATAATCATCAAAGGAGCATAACAATGGGGGTACTGAAAAAAGCGCTGTGCATGATATCATCGATATTGATATTTTCACTGTCATTTCCGGCTATATCTGCATATGCAGCATATGAAAAGGCCTATGCCGAAAAGAATGTGCAGACGGCAAACAGTTCAAAATTCACACTTATGGTATATATGTGCGGCTCCGATCTTGAATCGGAGTCAGGCATGGGTACAAGGGATATCAATGAGATGATAGAAGGCTGCAGCGGCAGAAACGTTAATATAATCCTTCAGACGGGCGGTGCGAAGAAATGGCAGAACAATGTCATACCGAGCAAAAAGAGCGTCCGCTACAGAATAAACGGAAATGGCCTCACTGTTGCGGACGACAGTCTCGGTCAGAAGAAAATGACCGATCCCGCCACACTTTCATCATTCATAAGCTTCTGCAAAAAGAATTACCCTTCCGAAAGATACGGACTTATACTGTGGGATCACGGCGGCGGTTCTCTCGAAGGCTTCGGCAGGGACGAAAACTTTTCAAAGGGCTCCGATCATATGACTCTGCCCGAGATAAAGTCCGCTCTTGATAAGGGCGGGGCGGATTTTGAATTCATAGGCTTTGATGCCTGCCTGATGAATTCCTTTGAAACTGCAATGACACTGAAGGACAACGCCGACTATCTCATCGCCGCCGAGGAGAGCGAATTTGCGGACGGCTGGTACTATACCGACTGGATAAGCTCTCTATGCAAAGACCCCGGGATACCGGTCACAAAGCTCGGAAAGCAGATAGCCGACAGCTCCATAGAAAGGATCAACAAGGAGATACCCGATGCCGATACCAACATCTCGGTCATAGATCTGAAAAAGATGTCCGCCGTGAACACCGCTCTGAATGCATTTTCAAGAAAGCTCGATGAGAGCCTGAGGGCGGGTAATTATCTCGATATCTCGCAGAACCGCCATTACAGCGACGGTAATTCCATAGGCTCAGTCGATGCGGAAGCTATAGACCTGTACGATTTCACATGGGAATTCAGCGACGACCCGAAAATGGAAAGAGCCGCGGATAATCTTATGGAAAAGCTGGACAACGCGATAGCCTACAACCGCACATCATCACCGGAATCCAATCTGTACGGTATCTCGATATGTTTTCCGTACTATTATCCCAAGAATCTCGACGAGCTTGAAAATGTGTACAACAGCGCCGGGATGAAAAATTCGGACTACATCACATTCCTGAAAAGATTTATGAATATACTCGCAGGTGCACAGGAATACGCCAGCGGGAAGGCGGAATTCAGGAAATGCAGATGGTACGACAAAAGCAAATTCTACAAACAGTCATACTACAAAAAATACTGCCTTTCGGATAACGATAAATCGCTGAAACTGAAAAAGACCTCCGACGGCGCTGCTCTGAATATAACTGATGAACAGAGCGATGCTCTTGCCGTGATAAACGTGAGCCATTATGTATATTATAATGACGACTCCGACGAATTCGTCATGTATATGGGCAGCGACAATGATTTTGAATCGAAAAAGAACACCCGCACCGGCACGACGCTTTATCTCAACAACTGGCACTGGTTCATGCTGGACGATGAATATGTCCCGATACAGTACAAATATTCGGTCAGAGAGGACGACGGGAATTATACCCATTATTACTCCATGTACTGCTTCTACAACGACCGCGAGGCATTTCTCTATTTCAAATGGGAATCGGAAATGAAATCTCCCGAGCTGATATACTGGAAATCCGGTAGCGACACCGGCAGCGGCCGCGAGATAAAGGACGGCGACATCGTTGAACCGATATATGAGATACTTTACGCCGACACTGATGATATCGATTATCTGACCCCCGTAAAGCTCACAATGGGCGATAACGAGATCTCCTTCGGAGACTGCACTTATATCAACGAGGATGCGCAGCCTGTTATATGCCTGCATTTTGAAGACCTCTTCGACAACTGTTATTCCTCTGAATTCTACTGGAGAAACAGCGAAGCCATCTTCTGAACATATTAAAACACCTCCGATACTATGTGTCGGAGGTCTTTTTTCGCTTGATTTGACAGAACAAAAACAGTGTGCTATAATCGTTAGTAAAATATACTTGTTTGTGAAAGGTCGGAAAGAAAGTGAAAATTGAACACGCTGCCATGTATGTGAACGATCTGGAGGCTGCAAGAGATTTTTTTGCAAAGTATTTCGGTGCAAAGCCTAACAACGGATATCATAACATCAGAACCGGCTTTCGTTCTTATTTCCTGTCTTTTGACGAAGGTGCAAGACTGGAAATAATGAACAGACCTCAGATGACAGACAGCATAAAAACCCCCGACAGAACAGGATTTGTTCATATCGCATTCAGCCTGGGAAGTACCGAGGAAGTTGACCGACTGACCGAAAAAATAAAATCTGACGGCTATAGAGTCATAAGCGGACCAAGAACGACCGGAGACGGATATTATGAGAGCTGCATAGTTGATCTTGAAGGGAATCAGATAGAACTGACAGTATAGATTACGGTCTGTCTCACTGATATTATTACTGAGGAGATGTCTTCGTATATATGAATGCAAAGAAAAAAAGGAAGTTCGTATACAAAAACAAAAAGAGTATGATCGAGATCTACAAATATTACGATAAAGCTATGGACTCTTTGAATATTGATTATAAGGAAAAATACATCCATACTTCATTTGGAAAAACACATATAATAATCGCCGGTGACGAGAGCAAGCCTCCCCTTTTTACTCTGCATGGCGGAAATGGGATCACACCGCTGAATCTCAAACTGTTTTCCCCTCTTTTTGACAGATTCTGCATTATTGCGCCCGATGTGATAGGTATGCCCGGAAAAAGCGAACCATACAGAAATCTTGATACAAGAAAAGACGATTACGGTCACTGGATATGCGAAATACTGGATAAACTCGGGATCGGAAGTATCTCGTTCATCGTATCTTCCTACAGTTCTGCAATGCTGCTTTCTTTGGCAAAGACAGCGCCGGAAAGGATAGATAAGGCTGTTTTTGTCGTTCCTTCGGGAATTGCTCACGGAGATATTTTAACGATAATATATAAGACTGCTGTTCCGTTTTTAAAGTATTATCGTAAACCGTCCGAAAAGACGCTGCAAGGCATCATCTCTGCAATGTCAAGTCAGAATGATATATTATGGAACGAATTCTTCAGACTGATGATGTCCGGATACAAAATGGAAATGCGACCCCCTAAAGAATTCAGGAAAAGCGAACTCAAGGATTTTTCGTCCGAAGTGATCGTATTCGCTTCGGATGAAGACATATTTTTCCCGGCATACAAAGTTTTTCCAAAGGCAAAGAAGCTTTTCAGAAACAGACCGCTGACATACAGGATCAATGGAAAACACCTGCCGTCCGCATCGACTATGCTTTATGTCTGCAAAAAGACAGAAAGTTTTTTGCTTAACAATTAAATTTTTCGGACTATGTGCGAAAAAAAGCCGCAGGGCAAAGTGTCCTGCGGCTTTTTTGTATACATATCAGCCGTTTTTATATGTTACAAGCCCGTTTTCCGTGCAGTATCTGTCGAGAGAATCGAGCGCCCTGTCGGCGATACACTGATATCTTGCCTGTTTGTCCTTTATTTTTTCATCAATCCCGGGAAGTATCCCCATATTCGCGCCCATAGGCTGAAAATCCGATATGCTCTCATCGGCGGCATATCTTGTCAGTGCACCGGTCATGGTATCGGCAGGCGGAACAAATGCAGACTGACCCTTTATCCTGCGTGCCATATTTATCCCCGCTATAATACCCGAAGCGGCGGATTCCATATATCCTTCAACGCCTGTTATCTGCCCCGCAAAGAATATACGGGGGTCTTTCTTCATAGAAAAGCCCGCATCGAGCAGCCTCGGCGAATCTATGAAGCTGTTGCGGTGCATGACGCCATAGCGCACGAACTCCGCATTCTCAAGCCCCGGTATCATAGAGAATACTCTCTTCTGTTCGCCGAATTTCAGATTTGTCTGGAAACCTACGATATTGTAAAGCGTTCCCGCGTCATTCTCCCTGCGAAGCTGCACCACCGCATACGGACGCCTTCCCGTCACGGGGTCATACAGTCCCACAGGCTTCATAGCGCCGTATCTTGCCGCATCCTCGCCGCGCTTTGCGAGCACCTCGATAGGCATACAGCCTTCGTATACGGTCAGCTCGCCGTCGAGACGGTCGAAATCGTGCAGCGGCGCAGACTCTGCGTTCACGAGCTCATGATGGAAGCGCAGGTATTCCTCTTTGTCAAACGGGCAGTTTATGTAGTCATCCCCGCCCCTGCCGTAGCGGGCGGCGCAGAATGCCCTGCTCATATCTATAGAATCCGCCGTCACGATAGGCGCTGCCGCATCATAAAAGCTGAGATAATCCCCGCATACGCGTCTGATATCGGCAGCAAGCCCGCCCGATGTGAGCGGCCCCGTAGCGATTATAACATTATTTTCGGGGATGACCTCCGCTTCGGCGCATTCTACAGTGATATTCGGATCATTTTTTATTCTTTCGGTGATGCTGTCGGAAAACCCCTCACGATCCACCGCAAGGGCTCCCCCCGCAGCGACTGCGTTATCATAAGCGCACGGGACTATGAGCGAGCCCATGCGCCGCATCTCCTCTTTCAGCAGACCTGCCGCCGAATTCACGCGCATAGCTTTCAGCGAATTGGAGCACACGAGCTCGGAAAAACCGCTGTACTTATGAGCGGCGCTGTATTTCTGCGGCTTCATCTCGACAAGTCTTACAGCAATATCATGCCGCGAGAGCTGCCATGCTGCCTCGCATCCGGCAAGTCCCGCACCGATCACGGTAACATATTCTTTTTCCATTATCAGTTACTTTTCTTTTTTAACTGCGACCTCATAACCGCAGCCCTCTTTGATGCAGAACAGCTTTCCCGCTTTCTTGAAGAGCGTTGTTCCGTCGTTGCACTTGGGGCATTTATCCGATACGGGCGTATCCCATGTCATGAAATCGCAGGTGGGATTGTTTTCGCAGCCGAAGTACTTCTTTCCCTTCTTGGATTTTTTCTGGAGTATCCTTCCGCCGCACTTCGGGCATATCCCGCCGGTATCCTTCACTATGCGCTTGGTGTTCTTGCAGTCCGGGAATCCCGAGCAGGCAAGGAACTTTCCGAAGCGCCCTATCTTTATTACCATAGGCTTGCCGCACAGCTCGCAGACCTCGTTGGTCTCCTCCACTGGCACCTTTACGCGCTTGCCTTCCATTTTCTCTTCCGCCTGCTTCAGGGTGGAATCGAAATCATTATAGAATTCCTTCAGAGTATCGACCCAGTTTTTCTGACCGACCTCTATCTTGTCGAGATCGCTCTCCATACCTGCGGTGAATTTCGTGTCAACGATATTCTTGAAGCAGTTCTTCATCAGATCGGTAGTGACCTCTCCGAGCCCCGTGGGTTTGAGCTGCTTTCCGTCACGCTCAACATAGAGCCTGTTGATTATAGTAGATATAGTCGGGGCATATGTCGAAGGACGGCCGATGCCGTTTTCCTCGAGCGCCTTTATGAACGATGCCTCGGTATAGCGGGCGGGCGGCTGTGTGAAATGCTGCTTGCCCTCTATCTTTTTGAGCTT
>JAILFE010000277.1 GCA_024697725.1 Oscillospiraceae bacterium | reverse complement strand
ACATTATTTATCCTATATGATAACCGAACTCTTCTGCATTTTCTTTTCGGTCGGAATAATATTCAAATCAAATAAAAATGTCGGCACAGACCTTCAGATGCGGCATTTCAAAGGGATGTCGCTGTTCTTTATCGTTTACCTCATAAGTGACATGATATGGGCGCTCGGGCAGGGCGACATGATACCGTTCAGCAGAACGCTCAATAAGATCACAAGTGCGGCGGGGCTCATAGCTGTCTCTCTGCTGATGCTCGCATGGTGTATTTTCGTAATATACCGTATAAGTCAGAACAATGCAAAGAATATCAAGCTTCTGATAGGTATGCATTATGCTGCAACAGCGATAGATATCATTCTTATCATATCTTCACTTTTCACTGGATATCTGTTCTACATCGACGAGAATAATATCTATCAGCTCGGAGAAGGCTTTACACTTCACCTTGTGCTGGTATTCATACAGCTTTTCGGAAGCGGCGTCTATTCATTCGGGCAAAGCTTTTCAAATATGCAGCTGAAGCTCAAAAGAGAGTACAGCCTGCCGCTGCTTTTTATAATCATCCCGTCTGTCACGGCGATACTTGAAGGCATACTGCCGCTTTCCCCGATCGTTCCGCTCGGGATATTCCTGGCGATCCTGCTTGCATTTCTTGAGATCCAGAACAGCGAGATATTTTCAGACGCCCTCACAGGTCTGAACAACCGCAGGAGCATGGAGATATTTCTCCAGAACATGATACACAATGCATCGGACACGAACCCTTTCAGGTTATACATCATAGATGTCAACGACTTCAAGCAGGTAAACGATCAGTTCGGACACCTTGCAGGAGACAGAGCGCTCCAGCTTGTTGCGGATGCGATACGCAATGTTTCAGACAGACAGCACGGATTCTGTGCAAGATACGGCGGTGACGAATTTGTGCTGATATCCGGCAATGACAAAGAAATACAGGACGATATCCAGAACGAGGTAAATTCCCTGCGGGAATTATGTGCCGACCTTGTTCCGAAGATAACGGTCTGCATGGGACACACGGTATGCAGTTCAGACGCTGTGACCGCATCACAGCTCATCGCACAGGCGGACGAACAGCTGTATATCCAGAAAGAGATATACCACGGAAGAAAGACAAAACAGCAGGGCTGATATGATATAACGACCGGACAGTTTGTCCGGTCTCTTTTTATGTCGTATGGTATGCCGCAGCATAAAAAGGATCTGCGAAAGACATTCCGCAGATCCTCTAATAACCTAATTTAATTTCGGTTTTTATGACCTTTTCCGCAAAGCGGTGAGATCATAACGTTATCCTATGTGCGGCAAACGTCAGCCGCTGACCGTATTTTCAGGTGGACTCACTCCCATTCGGTTAATCAAACACGAATATTCTTATTAAGAACACGGCGCATCACCTTATCTGTAAAACTCCGGTCTTTGTATTTAAAGCAACGGCTAAGCCGATGCAGCAAAAATATTCAACAAACGAATTGAAGAGATATTTTCCGACCGCACAGACAGCGGTCATTTTCCATTATTCCATTGGACTGCTCCTCACGTAAGATTATTGTCCCGAAAGCCTGTCCCATATAAGAGCCTGCTCCGGGCTCACACCACATTACGACCATGTGAGAGGAAAATCAATTCATGCCATTGGACTTAATCTCCTTATAAAATTTTATCGGTCGATAAAACTAAATAAAACTTTTTACTCACACCTTTACGTTAGTATAGTTTTGTGAGAGGAAATTTAATTCAAGCCATTGGACTAATCTCCTTACAGATATTTATCGGTTATGAATTTTCCGTAGAATTTCGGACTCACACCCTTTTACCTGAATAATTCTTGTGAGAAGAATATGATCATGCCATTGGACTAATCTCCTTGTTTAAGTGTTGATATAAAACCTGTCCGGACGCTGCCGGGTCAAGCTGAATTGTACTTTGGACTCACCCCAATCATTTACTCGATCAAGATTCTTCCGAAAACGAAGGTCATAGACATTCTTCCTTTCGTATCAGCTTCGGGTTTTAACCTTTCTTAAAAATCGATCAATCTCCCATTGGACTTTTCTCCTTGTTTGAATATGATCTTATCACGCCTGTCCGGACGCTGCCGGGTCAAGTTAAACTGTACTTTGGACTCACCCCAATCTGTTATGCGATCAAGATTCTTCTGAGAGCCAGGGTCATACGCAGCTCCCCTTTCCTTTCAATTTAACTTTTCGTGATCTGTTCTGAAGATCTGTGGAATTATAGATCCATCGGAAACATACTCCTTATGGTTTAATGATCTGTCCGGACGCTGCCGGGTCAAACTGAATTCTGTGTTGGACTCACCCCTGTCAGCTAAATGTTGGTTCTTGTCGTGAGAGCACGGATCATAAGCATACTCTCCTTTCAATATCATCATCAACATATCAAGCGGGACTTACTGAAGAACCGAATATCTTCTGTACGGTATAAAAAATCCGCATATCCCGGAGAATACTCCGTGAACAGGCGGTCATATGCTATATCAAACGGCTTTTTCCGATATTGTCATCGTAAACTGAGGGGGATACGGGGATATACCCGATACATCAAGACCCCTATTGAATCTGCCTTTGAATATCGCAATCCGACACACCGATAACAGTTGTCACAGTAAGCTGCTTTGCTGACTCTGATATTTCCATCGGACTTCGACTTCCTTTCCAAGTAAGATTCAGATCCTGCACGTCCCGACCCCTGCATCGGCAAAATTTATCGTGGGATACAAGGACGACCCTCTGATACAGGAACTATAACTCTGGGATCCGGAAACCCCGCTCGGTTCATCTCTCAAACCCTGTCGCTTGGTCGTTTCCTTTTCCTTGATACTAATATACCACATCCTTTGTACAATGTCAATAGATTTACACAAAAACCTTTTACATATTTGGGCGATATTTTTTAGTGGATTTACCGATTGACAGCATTGTGCGGATAATATATAATAAGGATATATTGCCGATTAGTATATACTTGTGTATATAGTACTATTATAATAATGAATATATCCGCAGGCTGTACAGGCTTATGATACCCTTGCGGATGAACGGAGGAATCAGCGTGAGCGAGCTTTTTGACAGGGACGGCGCCGATCTTTTTACACTCGAGGATGAGGACGGAGTAGAGCAGCAGTTCCAGTTTATTGATGAATATGAAGAAAACGGCACGGTGTATTATGCGCTTGTGCCGTATGATGAGAATGCCGCGGAGAGCCTTGATTCGGACGGCGAGCTCGTTGTCCTCAAGCTTGAGAACGAGAACGGCGAGGATATACTTTCGACCATCGACGACGATGACGAATACGACCGTATCGGGAATATCTTTATGAACCGTATTCAGGACGACTACGACAGTGACGAAAACGGCGGCATATGACCAGCTGAGACTGCCGCATGGAGATCATTATTTCCATGCGGTCATTTTATGCTGTATCGCAGTCCATGCCATGAAAACGGAGGTCTTTTCCATATGAAGATGATATGCCGCCGCGCAGTCTGCTTTATTTTCTGCGCGGCGTTTTTATGCGGCTGCAGCTCCCCGCAGACAGCCGAAACGACCGCACCCGCCGAGCCTGCCGAGACCGCAGCCGATGCGTCCGACAAGATCCCTTTCGATTTCGCGGCAGTCGGCAAAGCTACTGCCGTACCTGCTCTCGTTGACAAATACGGAGCTGTTTCGGTCAATTACCTTATGCATTTCGAAGACGAGGATTACAAACAGTCGATCACATTTTTCAAAAATGAAAAAGGGAGTATCAGCTATTTACAGACCTCCGGCGACAATAATGATACCGAGTATTTCGACGGGCTGTGCGACTACTGGACGCAGTACACCGAGGAAGGTGCGGTCGGCTATGCCGATCTGCCCGTAGGCGGCGCCGATCTCGGGATATCCTACGAGAACTATATCTTCGATCACAGCGACGCCGATTCGCTGACCGTCACGGGGATGACACGCACCGACGACGGCGGCGCTATCGTGGAGGCGCAGGAGGAATACGCCGATACCGTTGAGATCGATGGAGAAGACGGGGATGCGGCATCCGAAAGGATATTCGTATATGATTATATCTTCAGGGTAAATCCCTCAAACGAGATGACCGAGATAAAAATGTCCTGTATCGACAAGGAATCGGGCGAAACGGATTCCACTCTTGAAATGAAGGTCACGTTCGGCGGTGAAAAGCCTGCTGTTCCGCAGTTCATGAACGATACCTTTACTATAGAAGCGGTATTCATGGGCAGCGAGGGCGAGACATCGTATGATTTTGCCGTTCCCGTCGGCTTCCTGCCGTATATAATGACTCCCGAGGACGGGGAATATATCATATCCCGCAACAGGGAGATGACCGATACCATAAGCTCTACGGCATCGATAACAGAGTCTGCCATTATTTATATCCGTCGGGCAGATGACGCACAAGGCGTTGTCAATTGAACGGATATCCGTGCAGCAGGCACATCAGGAGAAGATCAGCATGGAAACAGAGGTACTCCGTAATTATGTCGAGATAATCGACTGCGGCAGCATCACAGCGGCGGCAAAAAAGCTCTATATCGCACAGCCAGCACTGAGTCTTCAGCTGAAGGGGCTCGAAAAAGAGCTCGGCGCGACCCTTTTGATCCGTTCGGCTCATAAGCTCGAACTCACGGACACCGGGCGTATGCTGTACAAAAAAGCAAAAAGCATACTCTCGGTCGAAAGCTCGATACGCCGCGAGGCAGCAGATATCGCAAACAGCGCCGGAGGTATAGTCAGGCTGTGTTCCGACCCGCTGCTCACCGGCGATATATGCACCCGTCTTATGCCGGAATTCAAGCGCCATTATCCGAATATCGTATATGAACTTTATGAAGCCCCCTACAGCGAGGCAATGATACTGCTCTCGGAATGCACGGCGGATATCGCTGTGGTATCCTCCGCTGTCAGACCGCACTCGGATATGAATGCGGTGAAATGCACCGACGACCGCATTGCCGCAGTGTATGACAAGCGCTTTTTCAGCTTCGGCGGCAGCGGCGAGCTCGAATTGCAGGAGCTTTTCGGGATACCGGCAGCCGTGCCGAAAAGCTGCGAAAAGCTCATCTCCGATGCGCTTTACCGCCGCTATGACAAAAAGAAATACAGGCAGATGCCGATGATATCCTGTACGGCTTCGGATATATCCACGCTCTTCGGATGGGCGGGGTCGGGTCTCGGGATATCGCTGATGCCGCTTTCGGCATACAGATCGTGCGGCAGGACACAGACACTTTCAGCAAGGACACTGAACGATCCCTCCTTTGCCGTTGAAAGATATATCCTTACACGTCAGGGAACAGCTTTCCACGGCACCGAAAATAAGTTCTATGATTTTCTCTGTGCCGCCATGACACACTGAACGAAAAAAATTTCCAAAAAAATTTAAATATTTATTGAAATTGCTTTAAAAGTATGATATAATCAAAAGAAAAGCTGTGCAAAATTTGCCGAGGATAAATTACCGGCAAGTATTGCCCGGTTTCGGATGGTGGATCATATGTACCGATATATAAAAGGCTATATGAACGATATACAGGCGCTGCTCGACAGCGGCGGATACAATGATATCGAACAGCTCAAGCGGGAATTTCTGATAAAGCTCGAATTCTTCAAGCATGAGCGGCTCGTACACCTTATCGTGACATTTATGGTGATAAACGCGATGTTCATATGCTTTGCGATATTTTCCACAACGCTGAACAGCGGTTTCGGGATCATATCGCTGATAATGCTCGTTCTCGTCGGGTGCTACCTTGCACATTATTATTTTCTCGAAAATTCGGTACAAAAAATGTACCGTATGTATGACAGGATGAACGAGATCAGTCAAAGGGCACAGCAGTAAATGACGGATATGTCAGGTGAAAAATCCCGGCTTTTCTGCATCTGTGCAGAAGACTGTGTTACACAGGAGGAAAACGGTGAAGATCTCAGATGATGTTATTCGGAAAATAATAGATACCTCCAGCATAAATGTGGAATTTCAGCCGATCTATTCGCTGAACACGAAAAAGTTCATAGGACTTGAAGCGCTCGCCAGAGGTGTATACGAGGACGAGACCGTCTCTCCGTATTTTATGTTCAAATACGCCGCACTGAACGGTATGTCCCCGGAGCTCGACCGCATCTGCCGCGAAAAAGCGATGCAGGCATTTGCGGGTGAAACGCGCTCCTCCACGCTTTTTTTGAATTTCGACACATCCATTCTCAATACTATAAAGCCCGGCAGCGGTGAGATACTCAAGACCGCTGAAGCGAACAACATATCCCCGCAGAATGTCGTGATCGAGCTTAACGAAGCCAATGTCAAGGATTCCTACGATCTGATGATGTTCGTGAACTTCTACCGTTCAAAGGGCTTTCTCATCGCGCTCGACAATGTCTCCGAGGGGCTCGACACGATAAACAAGATAATGCTCATAAATCCCGATATCATCAAGATAGACCGCGCGATCATCTGTGATATCAGCAACAACACCTACAACCGCGAGGTGTTCCGTTCGATAATCAACACATCAAAGCGCATCGGTGCGATGACTGTGGCTGTCGGAGTAGAAACGGTCGATGAGGTGCAGACCTGTATGCTCATGGGAGTGGACTATTTTCAGGGGTACTATTTCCAGAAGCCGGATCAGTTCAACTACCTGTTCACGAACGAAGCACGTCTGCGGCTCGAGGAATCGGCACAGAGGCTGAATATTAATATCAAGAACAATCCGACTGTCGAAAATGTCCGCATAGAGAGCTACCGCAGGACGATATGCGAGCTTGTCAACCGCCTTGCCTGCCGCAGGGACGGCAACTACGACGAGGAGCTGAGAAGCTATGTCGATGAACACGACGAGATAGAATGCGCCTTTCTCATAAACAGCCGCGGCTTCCAGATATCGGATACGGTGATGTCCCCCGGCACAGAGATACTCACAGGCTATCATCCCGCTCTCAGAGGCGTGAACCACGATATCAAGAACTATTTCTACGCTATCAAGGAACAGATCGAGGATCCGTTCATATCCGGCTGGTACATATCCAATGCCACAGGCAAGAGCTGCAAGACGATATCGTCAAAATTTTACAACCAGTCGGGCGAAATGATAGTGACCTGCGTTGACCTGAAAAAGAGCTGACAGTATATGACACGGTTTTTCGGACATTTCCCGCTCAAAGCTGCATATATCTGTGCAGAAAACTGATGTCGTATATGTCGTATATATATTATAAAATAAAAAAATTCGGCATTTGGACTTGAAATTGTTGTGCATATATGTTATAATCGTATTGTAATATATTTTTACGATGATCTCCTTTTGACAAAATAACCGAAGGGATAGGACATCTCATGATTATATCGAACTTTTCGCAGTTCTCGGATCTGCACGTTTCCGTACTGCAGGAGCTGGGGAATATGGGATCGGGCGGAGCGGCCACCGCACTTGCCGATATGCTCGGAACACCTACGGATATTTCCGTTCCTATAATAAAGACTGTCGGGAAAGCCGAAGCGACGGTGCTCATCAATACCCTGAGCAGCGCGACTATCTCCGAGCTCATAACTCTGAGCGGAGATATGAAGGGGCATCTTCTGCATATCATACCGTTCAAGTTTGCGGAAAAGGTAATCAGTACTTATTTCCCGGGCACAGTGATAAACAATGCCGCAGATCTTGATGAAATGGGCGCCTCGGTGATAAACGAACTCGTGAATATAACCTCCGGCTCGTATGTCAATGCAATGGCACAGCTCACTGGTATGTTCATAGATATCTCGACACCGGGAAAATATGCCGACACGGCTTCGGCTATAATCGGCACCTGCCATGCGAACGAGAATGCATTCTGCTTTGTGAACAATACGATAATCATATCCGACTGCAATCAGAAAAGCAATATGCTCTTCTTCCCCGAATTTGAAACTATAAAGATACTTATGAACAAGCTCGGCATAGAATGCTGAAAACAAGCTATGCACTTTTGCTGCCCCGCGGGCGGTCACTATGAAAAAATACATAACGGCGGCAGGGATCATATCCCGCCGCCGTTTCTGACAAGAAAGGGTCGTTATATATGCATCTTCAGGAAAAAACAGTTGATTCAAAGGAAATATTCAGCGGGAAGGTGTTCGACGTACACCTTGACAAGGCGGAGCTCGAAAACGGCGATACCGTATCCCGCGAGCTGATACTCCACCCCGGCGGAGTGTGCGTAGTCGCGCTCACCGACCAAAACGAGGTACTTATGGTGAAGCAGTTCCGCTATCCGTTCCAGACACAGCTCATCGAGGTGCCGGCAGGCAAGCTCGAAAAGGGCGAGGATCACCGCGATGCCGCTCTGCGCGAGCTGAAAGAGGAGACCGGCGCAGAATGCGGGAGCCTTGAATATATCGGCGTTTGCTACCCTTCCGTTGCATATCTCACCGAAAAGATACATATGTATCTTGCAAGAGGGCTCTCCTACGGCGAGTCTCATCCCGATGACGACGAGTTTCTCGATGTCATGCGCATACCGTTCGACAAAGCCGTGGAAATGGTCATGAACGGCGAGCTCCCCGATGCAAAAACGCAGATCGCTCTGCTGAAAGCAAAAATAATGCTTTCTGAAAAGAACTGAAAAAACGGGCGGATATCATCCGCCCGTAATTATATATTTATATATAATATATTATCAGAGTCCGGCTTTTTCCGCCTCTTCCTCGGCCTGCATCTGCTCGATATGACGGGTATATGCATCGAGTATCTCTGTTTCGATCTGCTGTCTTGCCTCAAGAGAGATAGGATGCACGATATCTCTGAAAATGCCGTTTTCGTCCTTTCTGCTCGGCATAGCGACAAAGAGCCTTTCATCACCCTGGACTACCTTTATGTCATGTACGGCGAGCATATTGTCAAGCGTTATCGAAATGATCGCACGTAGTCTGCCCTCGGTAATGATCTTGCGGATCTTGATATCTGTTATCGTCATGATTTTTATCCTCCGAATCGGTCTGGAATGTTTGTTGGATTATGTTTTAGCACCGAAGTCACTTTCCGATCATTTACAGTATATTATATATGTACCGTTCTTTTACAGGCATAAAACACCGCATAGAACTATTATAATCATTTACGCGCAAAATAGTTTATGATTTTATATTCGCTTGATTAATAAACAGTAAATTTGTATATCATGATAAGAGCTATACCCACTGTCTGCCTGCTGTTTACCTGCCTCAGACAGCAGTCGGACATGAATATATTCATATTTAGACTTGCATATTTGTGTTTTTTGTATTATAATAGAAAGTGGGTCTATGGTGACTGGCATATCCTGCCGTATCAGCCCGTTAAAATTTCTTGTAATGCCGAATGGCATACTTCGGAAAGGACCTATCTATGAACAGACCGAATGACAATATCCTCGAAGGGAAAAAACATATACATTTTATCGGCATCGGCGGCGCGGGGATGTATCCGCTCGCTCAGATACTGCATTCACGCGGATATCATCTCACCGGCTCGGACAATAACGAGACAGCGACACTGAAAGCCGTGCGCGAGACCGGCATCGAGGTATGCCCGCTCGGACAGCGTGCCGAAAATATCGAAGGCGCCGATCTTATAGTACACACAGCGGCAATAATGGAGGATAATCCCGAGCTCATCGCGGCAAGAAACAGCGGCGTTCCCGTGCTTGAACGCGCAGACCTGCTCGGGATACTCACAAACCGCTACGACAACGCCGTATGTATCAGCGGCACCCACGGAAAGACCACCGTCACAGCAATGATAACACAGATAATGGTCGGCAGCGGACACGATATAACCGCATATATCGGCGGAAAGCTCCCTCTTATACACGGGAGCGGCCGCGTAGGTTCATCTGATACGATGATATGCGAGGCGTGCGAGTTCAAGGATCATTTCCTCAAGCTCTTCCCTGATATCTCCGTGATACTGAATATCGACAACGATCATCTCGATTATTTCAAGACCATGGAAAATTCGATAAAATCGTTCCGCACATTCGCGGAAAACGCATCAAAGGCAGTTATAGTCAACGGCAGCGACGCCAACACGATGAAGGCTGTGGAGGGGCTCGATAAGAATATCGTCACCTACGGAAATTCCGCAGGGTATGACTGGTATCCCGAAAATATCACCCGTATGGGCGGTATGCATACCGAATTCGACCTTATGCACAAAGGGGAGCTTTTTGCGCATATAAAGCTCAATGTCCCGGGCATACACAACGTCCTCAATGCCTGTGCTGCCGCAGCCGCTGCATATATGTCCGGAGCGGACAGCTCCGATATAGCATCAGGACTCGAAAGCTACACCGGCACGGCAAGGCGCTTTGAAAAATACGGCGAGGAAAAGGGTGTCACGGTAATAAACGACTATGCGCATCATCCCGCGGAGATAGCCGCCGTGCTGAGAGCCGCAAAGGATATGGATTTCAGGAATGTATGGGCGTTCTTCCAGCCGTTCACGTTCTCGCGCACATACCTTCTCATGGATGATTTTGCCAAGGCTCTTTCGATCGCGGACAAAGTCGTGCTGACCTCGATAATGGGCAGCCGTGAGAAAAACGATCTTGACGTGCATTCCTCACAGCTTGCCGCAAAGATACCCGGAGCGGTATATTTCGACGAGGAGGAGCACGATGCGAATTTCGAGCTCACGACTGACTATGTGAGCCGGAATGCACAGCCGGGAGACGCTGTTATAACGCTCGGCTGCGGCGATGTTGACAAAGCGGCAAGGCTGCTGCTCGAAAAGCTCTCGCGATAAATGCCGAAAGGAAGGTCCATATGAAGGAAAATGAAAAAAAGGTATACGAATATATCCTCAGCCGTCTGGACGAGGGCATTTCCCCATCGATACGCGAGATATGCTCGGCGCTCGACATAAGATCAACATCTACTGCCTCAAGATACGTAAATACGCTTGTTGAAGAGGGACTGCTCGAAAAGGAAGACGGACTGAACCGTTCGCTCCGCCCGGCAGGTGCATCGTCCGTCAGGATACCCGTTGCGGGGCAGATAACCGCGGGGCAGCCGATAACAGCGATAGAGAACATCACAGATCATATAATATTCCAGCCGGACAGAAAATACAGCGGAAAGCTGTTCGCGCTGAATGTCAGGGGAACGAGCATGATAAACGCCGGCATCCTCGACGGGGATATCGTTGTCGTGGAGCAGTGCAGCGCCGTTGACAACGGGGAGATAGCCGCAGTGCTCGTCGAAGGCGAATCTGCCACGATCAAAAGATTCTACAAAGAGAAAGGACATTACCGCCTCCAGCCCGAGAATGACACTATGTCTCCTATATATACAGACGACTGCAGCATCCTCGGCAGGGTCGTTGCGGTGATACGGTACTTATAATGGACAATTACTATTCGATGTATCCCGGGTATCCGGGGCAGCCCTATGCGGATATCCGCCCGAACAAATACGAAAAGCGCAGGATAAAGCGGGTATATTCCGGAGCGGCATGGGTGCTGATAGCCTCGGAGCTCGTGACCCTGATATTTGCGCTGATAATCACCGGGATCTATGAGGCAAACGGCATAGATCCCGCCGCCACAAACGAAGAGGGACAGTATCTCAATACCGTTTCATTCATGTTCTACGGATATATGTCCGTGACCTTTTCAAACATCCTTATAATACTCCTCTCATCTATTATCTTCAAGAAGAATCTGACTGATCTTTTCAGAGACACCTCAAAGCTCACTCCGGGAAGGCTCACGCTTACGGCGCTTATCGCGCTCGGAACGGCACAGGTCGTGTATTTCCTTGATTCGCTGATATACCTCGGGCTCGATTCGATCGGCTATATGGTCGATGTCCCCGATGTCACCGACCCGATGTCGGGCGGAGCCGTCGTTATGGATGTGCTGACAACGGTGGTATTCGCACCGATCTTCGAGGAGCTTTTGTACCGCGGGATAATAATGCGCCGTCTGTGCCGCGTCAGCAGGAGCTTTGCGATATTCACATCGGCGCTGATATTCGGGCTCATACACGGCAATATCTATCAGTTCATACTCGGATTTGCGGCAGGGGTCGTATTCGCGTATGCCGATATCAGGATGAATTCGATCATACCATCGATAATCGCACATATGGCAATAAACGGACATTCTTACATATACGAACTTTTCGGCGGTCTGCCGGAGGAACAGCAGGAGATGGTCCAGAGCTTCGGCATGGGGATGTTCTTCATCGCCGGTGTCATCGCACTGGTCATAGCCGGTGTGAAATACGGGATAAGGTTCCCGGAATACGACGAATACCACAAGAAGCGCACGCTCCCGATACTCGTCGCCTCCGTCCCGGCGTGGGTATGTATGTGCTACTTTATATTCTCTATAGCGATCACATTCGTCCCTGTGAAATAAACACGGAGATAAACAGCCATGACAAGAAACAATTACCCCGATCCCGAAATGAATGATCTTCATTCGGCAAAAATACTGCTGTGCTACCTTATGGAGCGCATAGACCGCCCTATCTCCGAGGAAAGGCTGTACGACATAGTCACCGGCAGCAATGTGATAAACCATTTCCTTTACGCCGAGGCTCTCGAAGCACTTGTGAAGAACGGCTCGCTCTCTTTCTCGAAAAATGATACGTCTTCAGATAAGAACAAGTCCCCTGATGAGAACGAGGGCAGGATGATAGTCCTCGAACAGAAGGGACGGCTCGGCGCGGAGTATTTCAACAACACCATCCCTGCGACCTTCCGCCGCAGGATACTCACTGCCGCGTTCCACAGTTTTGCCGCAGAAAGGCGCCGCGAAGAATCCTCATGTGAGATAACCCCCGCGGAGAACGGCTTTACCGTCGAGCTTTCGGTGCATGACAAGAGCCTCGGGCTGATGAAGCTCTCGCTCTATGCTCCAGACAGAGCACAGGCGGAACTCATTGCGGAGCATATGCAGCGCAACCCGTCACAGCTCTATTCCAACGTGATAGGCTATGTGCTCGACAATCCCGAGGAAAGTCCGGATATCAGGCTCTGATATACTGCCGTTCCACGCATTACAGGAATTCCGGAGCAGCAATGTTTTTTTGTATAATAAAAAGTATGTATTGACAATCCGGGTTTGATATTGTATAATATATTAGGAAATGTTGTTCATTATTTTATTATTCTGTATAATATAAAACACATTTCATTGATATCCGCGCAAATAATTATCAATCGTATTTTTCTTTTGAAAGGAGCATATCACCATGAAAAAAATCACAAGGATCGCAACCGCTGCCGCACTTTCGGCAATGATGACCGTTTCCGCATTCGCTGCTGTTCCCGCATCGGCAGACTGGGAAAAGAGCGGTTCGAGCTATACCTACACCGATGAAAACGGCGAAAAGGTAACAGGCTGGCAGACTATCGGCAAGTACAAATATTATTTCGATAAGGACGGCAAGTCAGCTTCCGGCTTCAAGAAGATCGGCGGGAAATATTACTATTTCATTCCGTCCAAGAAGGGCAGGATGGCTACCGGCTGGCAGACCATCAAGGGCGAAAAGTACTATTTCGGCAAGGACGGCGTAATGTGCGCAGGCAAATGGAAGACGATCAGCGGAAATAAGTATTATTTCAAGACGAGCGGCAAAATGGCGACAGGCACCGTGAAGATCGACGGCAAATCCTACAAGTTCGGCAGCGACGGAGTTTATCAGGGAAAGGCTTCGACAAAGAAATCCTCTTCCTCCGATATCATGCTCGGCCTTACATGGAAATCATCCTATTCGCAGGCAAAGAAAGCACTCAGCAGCGATAACGCTGTTGCGATAGATATGGAATTCCAGGGAATAAAGCTGCTGATGAGCGCTGAACCCACCGAATATATGGGTACTACAGTATCGGCCCGTGCTTGTTTATTCGATTCCGACGGAAAGATGCAGGCATTCATGGTAATGGGTTCCGGCATAAAATCAGATCTTGAAAAAATAGTCGCAAATGCTTATCCCAACGCACAAAAGCAGACTGATCCCTCTTCCGGAATGGTAATGTATATCGCAGAAAAAGAGATCGCAGGTGTTGCTTCAAGGGAACAGAACGGTCAGAAGATAGATGTAATGATAATACTCAATCTCGAGGGTATAGATGAAATGGGAGATTCGGTAAGCGATTTTGCATCTGCTCTTATGGGCGCCTGAGATACCAGAAAATATAATACATAGACTTTCCGCCCGTATGCATGATACGGGCGGTATTTTTTCAGTATAAACAGAAACACAGTATGACGCAAAAATGCCGCATACGGTAAAACCGTATGCGGCATTTTCTGGCGGAGATGGAGAGACTTGAACTCTCGCGCCGGTTACCCGACCTACGCCCTTAGCAGGGGCGCCTCGTCACCACTTGAGTACATCTCCATGCAGTAACAGAAAACATATTTAATTGGCGGAGAGGGTGGGATTCGAACCCACGGTCCCTCGCGGGATCACCGGTTTTCAAGACCGGCTCCTTAAACCACTCGGACACCTCTCCAATACGGAACCTGTCATAGCCGGCTCAAAAGCACGCTTCGTCAACCGACTTGTATATTATATCACAGTATATTGCTTTTGTCAAGCCTTTTTTTGAAAAACTTTCCCTCGGGAAAATTTTCCGGAGCATGACGTTTTTTCCGAATATGTGCAATATAAAAAAATTAAATATTAAAACTGTTGATATTTGGAAACAAGAGTGATATAATGGTTATTGTATAAAAAATGACGATTGTCCAGTTTTACAGGGAGATGTTGCAGCTTATGGAAACCAGTGAACTCCATCTGAAATATGTCAGAGAAAAGTATGACGAAAAAGGCAGGATCGTTTCATTCGATCTTGATCTTCCCGACAATTTTAATTTTGCTTACGATATAGTTGACGAAATAGGAAAAAACGATCCCGAACGCACTGCGCTGATATGGATAGGCGACGATCTCGCCGAAAAGCGCTTCACATATGCTGATCTCATGCGCGAATCGAACCGAACTGCAAATATGCTCATTGCTCACGGCGTGAAAAAGGGCGACAAGGTGATCTGTGTGCTGAAAAGACATTATCAGGTCTATTTTGCGATACTTGCCTTGTGCAAGATAGGCGCGGTCATGATACCTGCTACGAACCAGCTCAGGAAATGGGACTTTGAATATCGCTTCAACGCAGCAAAGGCGCGTTTCGTTATCGCCACAAACGACGATCATGTGACGGAGAATATCGACCTCGGTCTGCAGAACTATGACGGAGTGGTCGAAAAATTCGCTGTCCACGGCATCAGAGACGGCTGGACGGACTTCGACTCTGAGATCGCAAAATATCCCGACACCTTTGAACGCGCTGATACAAATGTGAACGAGGATATGCTGATGTTCTTCTCGTCGGGTACCACGGGATATCCGAAAATGGTCGCTCATTCCTATCACTACGCCGCCGCACACATCCTCACCGCCAAGCACTGGCATCATATCGACTCCGAAACGCTTCATCTCACCATATCGGACAGCGGCTGGGGAAAATTCTTCTGGGGCAAGATATACGGCGAAATGGCTGTCGGATGCACCGTATTCGTATACGACTTCGAGCGCTTCCACCCCGACAGGATACTTTCACTCATCGAAAAATACAGGATAACATCTCTTTGCTGTCCACCGACGATGTACCGCTTCTTCATCAAGGAGGGACTTGACAAATACGATCTCTCCTCGCTGGAATATGCGACCACCGCAGGCGAGGCGCTCAATGCCGAGGTATATAACAAATTCCTGCAGTATACGGGACTGAAGCTCATGGAGGGCTTCGGACAGACTGAAACGGTCATCGTGCTCGGAAATCTCTACGGCTACGATATAAAGCCCGGTTCAATGGGACGGCCTGTGCCGCTCTATGATGTCGTGCTCGTTGACAAGAACGACAACGAAGTCCCTGCCGGCAAGGAGGGCGAGATATGCATACGCCTTGACACCGACAAGAAAAACTGGGGACTTTTCCGCTGCTACTACGGCGGAACGGATCACACTCTCCGCGCAAAGAGGAACAATCTCTATCATACCGGCGATACGGCTTACAAGGACGAAGACGGATTTTTCTGGTATATCGGGCGCATCGACGACGTCATCAAATCCTCGGGCTACCGCATAGGCCCCTTCGAGATCGAAAGCATACTCTCACAGCACCCTGCCGTGCTCGAAGTCGCAGTGACCGGCGCTCCCGATCCGATACGCGGAACAGTCGTAAAGGCAACGATCGTGCTCACGGATGAATACAAGGACAAAGCAGGTCCCGAGCTTATGGGAAAGCTTCAGGAATTCGTCAAGTCGAACACAGCGCCCTACAAATACCCGCGCATAATCGAATTTTCCGACACCCTGCCCAAGACCACCAACGGCAAGATAAGGCGTGTCGAGATACGCGAGCGCGACGCGAAGAGATTCAATTCCTGAGACTGATAAAGCAAATGTGTGCCGAACGCCCATATTACAGGCGTTTGGCACACATTTATACTACTATACTACGCGTTGTTATTCTTCGTATACTCTCACAACGGCAAAGCGGGAGCCTTCCTTGACAGCCGACGGCAGATCGTTCTGCGGTGCTGTCCCGGAATACAGATTTCCGAGATACATCGCACTCAGAAAGCTCAGCGCTCCTCCGAGTATGATAACAATGATCGGTATATCCATTATAGTCACCGGTGAATCATTGAAGGTATTTTCCGCAAGCAGCTTGTTGATAATGAGCCCTGCGACTATTATACCCACAGCAATGACCGCAAGACCTATCAGCGCATAGAATTCCAGTGTGGTCGGTATTCTGACATATACGCTGTCGTGGTCGGAGATATCATAGTATACGACTATCTTTTTGCCCTTCATCTCTTCGGCGGACGGCAGCTTTTCGCTCACGGTCTCACCTTTGTCAATATATTCATAGCTGCCGCACAGTGCGAGCGGACTGTCCTTATCGATCTTTATGCCGGCATCGTCCGCACTTCCGCCTGTGACATACAATACCCTTCCGATATACACGGAGCGCTTCCCCTCCGGGATATCACCGCCATCTTCCGTGACCGAAGTTATCGTGAGCACGGCAGAGCGCATATCGTCCAGAGACTTGTTCTGCTTTGAATGTCCCGCGAACGCAGTTTCGATATAATATACCGCCACACATACCCCTATGCTCAGTAAACACAGCAGCACACACGCAAAAATAAAACGCTTCTTGATCTTCATATCTGTTTTTTCTCCCTTCTTCTGCATTATCAGATGCCGGTCGGATGTATGAACGGCATTCCGTATTCATATTATAGACCATTTTTGTTCAAATGTCAATACAAATGCATTTCACATCATAAAAATGCATCCTGCCGCAAAAGCGGTTGTCATCCTCGAAACCGTGTGATACAATGTAGTCACAGCAATGAAAGGATGATGATATATGAATACAGTGCTTCTTATACTTCTTATCATGACCGAGGCGGCATTCTGCTTTGTCACCGTTTCGAGAGGCTCCGACAAGGGAGAATACAAGCTCGGAAGACTCATAGCAAACGTCGGAGAGCTCGTATTGTTCCTTCTTACGGTACTTCTTCCGGGGATAGACCTGTCGTTCCGCTTCACGATGCTGATAACTCTGCTCGTCATAAGGGCAGCGGCTGCGGGTATCATGCTGCTTTTCAGGAAAAAGGACAGGGACGAGAAGAAAGCGTTCTCAAAGATCATGAGCGCAGCCGGCTCTGCGGTGATGTTTGCGGCGGCGCTTATACCATCCTATCTGTTCAGCGATTACAACGGACTGCCTGTCAGCGGGAAATACACCGTCGCACAGACAAAAGCGATAGTCATTGACGAGAACCGCACTGAGGAATACAAAAACGACGGCTCAAAAAGAGAAGTTCCGCTGTATTTCTATTATCCGCAGGATGCGGCAGCGGGAGAGAGCTTTCCCGTGGTTTTCTTCTCTCACGGAGCATTCGGGTATTACCAGAGCAACTCCTCTACTTATATGGAGCTCGCAAGCAACGGATATATAGTGATAAGCATGGAGCATCCCTATCATTCGATATTCACGCACGATCATAACGGAGATCTGATACTCGCAGACCGCAGCTTCATGCAGGATATAGGCGAGCTCTATTCCGATGATACCACTATCGAAAGAGCGGACGAGATACAGAACAAAATGATATCACTAAGGCTCGCGGATGCGAATACTGCCGTCGATGCGATAAAAGACCCCTCATCGGCAGTATGGGTATATGACAACAACGAGGATACGATAGCTTCCGTGCTCTCTATGGCAGATACCGGAAGAATGGGCTTTATGGGTCATTCCCTCGGCGGCGCCGCTGCGGTGAGCATCGGCAGGCAGAGGGATGATATAGACGCAGTTATTGACATCGACGGCACAATGCTCGGAGAGACCTCAGGGAATGAATATTTTACCGTAGACGGCGGCAGATATATGATCGCCGTTAATGAAAAGCCGGAAAAATACACCCTCCCGCTGCTCTCCTTCAGCAATCAGCAGAGCCATGATGATGATATGTACTGCCGCGAAAACAACATCCCTTATGTGAACAACACCGTCATAGACAACGCAGAGCAGGCATATGAGACATATATCGCCGGTACCGGTCACATGAATTATACCGATCTGCCGCTGTTCTCGCCTTTTCTGGCAAACTATATCGGTCAGGTGACAGTATCGGACGATACCGCAGGCACAGGCACAGTCGATGCAGAGGGCTGCATCGTAAAAATGAATGAGATAATTCTGGATTTCTTTAACGCCTATCTGAAGGGCGACGGAGAATTCCGGGTCGAGGAAGGATATATAGTATAGACATATGGATGTCAGGATAACAAAGATACCGCCGGAGGCTCCGGAGGTCACGGTCATAGAATGCCACGAGATCACCGATACCGTGCGCGAGATAGAGCATTTCATAAAATCACGGCGGGGACAGCTCTCCTGCACAAAGGAAGGCAGACAGTTCGAGCTCCCGATAACCGATGTGCTCTATATCGAATCGGTCGATAACAGGACCTTTCTCTATACCGACACGGACACCTACGAAGCAAGGGAAAAGCTCTATCATTTTGAAGATGTCCTGAGAGAAAAGCATTTTCTGCGGATATCGAAATCAATGCTTCTGAACCTGATGAAGCTCAGATCGGTAAAGCCCGCCCTGAACGGCCGCTTCAGCGCGATACTGTCCAACGGTGAAGAGGTAATAATATCAAGAAAGTATGTATCGTCACTCAAAGAGACCCTGAGGAACAGCTGATATGAACAGAAAATTACAGATACTCAAAAATACGGCGGGGAACTACTTCATAACCGTCACACTGGTAAATATCGTGATCTTCCTGCTCGGAACGATCTTCCGCCCCGACGAG
Source organism: Oscillospiraceae bacterium (assembly GCA_024697725.1). GTDB lineage: Bacteria > Bacillota > Clostridia > Oscillospirales > Ruminococcaceae > RGIG4694. The sequence continues at coordinate 2,649 of JAILFE010000277.1, read as the reverse complement.
AGATTCGGCTATGAAGCGTACCTTTCGCCATTGATATACGCAGCCGTCGCATTTATACCGCTCCTGGCGTTCTCGCTGCTGTCGTCCGGCAGGGAGCTGACTCTGAAACAGATGCTCGTGCGCCATATCCTCGAGATCATTGCGCTTGAAGTGATACTGATATTCTTCGGCTTCGGAACGGAAAGCCTCACCGCAGAAAACATCCCTCTGATAGCCGCCTTTGCGCTGTCTGTGCTGTGCGTATACGCGCTCGTCACGCTTATATCGTGGGTGCTCGATCTGCGCACCGCCCGCCGCATCAACAGCGATCTGGAGCTGTTCCGTTCAAGGCATCCCGAACAGTAATACCGCGTCAGATAACGAACGCAAGAACTATCAGTATCGCTCCGCCCAGCCAGCCCATGCTTCTTTTCACGGCGAAATGCCTTCCCGCGATATATCCGGCAACGGTAAACAATATCCCCATGAAAAAAGTAGACACAGAAAGTGCCGCCACATCCATGACAGTCACACCGCAGATGCCGGCGGAAAGCCCCATGACCGCAGAATCCACCGAAAGCCCTGCTGCCGCAGCGACCGCCTCACCTGCGGAGATGCTCTTATCCTTGTTTCTGTCGGTATTGTCCCGTCCGCCGTTTCTGCCGTCATGAAAATACCTGAAAAGTGAAAAGACACCCATGAGCATTATTACAACAGATGCTGCCGCTTTGCACAGACCCTCCGGCAGGATGCTGCACACCGCATCTGAAAATGCCGTGCATATCCCCATTGCCGCCGCCCCGATAAAGCTGATGACCGCTGCCGAAAAGAACGGCAGCTTTATATTCCTGCTTCCGAGCGCCATGCTCTCCGCCCCCGCATCAGCAGATACCGCAGCCGCGATAAGGATAATTTTATATATATCCATTATGAACTCCCCGCGAATAATTTTTCGGGCATATGCCCATAACTATTTTATTCCCGGTTTTCCATAATGACACAAAGAGCCTGTCCGGTATATATGCCGGACAGGCTCTTATCTTTATATCCTATACTCTATCAGACCGGATGCACCTTATTGGCTTTGTCTCCGTTCTTGCCGTCAACGCCGTACTTTGCGTCGCGTCTTGCCTCGAAGAACTTGGGAGCTACCTTCGGGAACATCGCATATGTAAGAACATCCTCATCCTGTTCGAGCCATTCCGCACATTCCTTGCGCATAGCCTCGAGCTCGGGCTGCATAAGGTCAGCAGGACGGCAGTTTACAGGCTCTTCGCCCTTGAGTATCTGTGCTCTGAATTCGGGATCGATATCCGTGGGGGTCTTTCCGTACATACCCTTTACCATATCCTTGAATTCCTTGGTAACGGTCTTGTAGCGCTCGCCTGTGATTATATTGAACACAGCCTGTGTACCGACGATCTGCGATGTAGGAGTAACGAGCGGAGGATTTCCCGAATCCGCACGTACTCTCGGAACCTCTGCGAGCACCTTGTCGAGAAGCGCCTCCTTGCCTGCCTGCTTGAGCTGTGAGAGCAGGTTGGAGAGCATTCCGCCAGGCACCTGATAAATGAGCGCATTGGGATTTACAGCCAGCATCTTCTGGTCGATAAGTCCGCTGTCGATATATTTCTTTCTGAGCCCCATGAAATAATCCCTTATCTCATTGAGCTTTACAAGGTCAAGTCCGGAATCGTACTCCGTATCGCGGAACGCAGCCACCATCGACTCTGTGGGAGCGTGTGATGTGCCGTTCGCAAGCGGGGACATTGCGGTATCTATCATCTCGCAGCCCGCCTCAACGCCCTTGAGCAGGCACATGGATGCCAGACCGGAGGTGTAGTGAGTATGGAGCTGGAGCGGGATGCTTACGGCAGACTTGATAGCCTTTACGAGAGTTTCTGTCCTGTAGGGAGTGAGAAGTGCAGCCATATCCTTGATGCATATGGAATCTGCGCCTTCCTGTTCGCACTGTCTTGCATAATTTGCATAGTATTCATCGGTGAATACCTCGCCTGTCGTGAAGGACATTGCCACCTGGGCGTGTGCGCCTTCCTTCTTTGCGGCGGATATGGCAGTCTTCAGGTTCCTGATATCGTTGAGCGCATCAAAGATACGGATGATATCTATACCGTTCGATACAGCCTTCTGTACGAAATATTCAAGGAGGTCATCGGCATAATGACGGTAGCCGAGCATATTCTGACCTCTGAAAAGCATCTGCAGCTTGGTGTTGGGCATCTCTCTGCGGATAGTGCGGAGCCTGTCCCACGGATCCTCGTTGAGGAAACGGATGCAGGAATCGAAAGTCGCACCGCCCCAGCACTCGACCGAATAGAATCCTATCTTATCCATAGTCGAAAGTATCGGGAGCATATCGTCAAGGCTCATTCTCGTGGCGAGCAGTGACTGATGTGCGTCACGGAGAACAGTCTCGGTAATTAAGATCTTTGACATTGTTATCAGACCGCCTTTCGCTTACTGGAGAGTTGCGATAACATCGCTTGTATTAACGGAATCGCCCTTGTTCACATTGATCGAAGCGATCTTTCCTGCCTCGGGAGCAACGATATCGTTCTCCATCTTCATAGCCTCGAGGATAGCGATGACCTGTCCCTTTGTGACCTGATCGCCGACATTTGCCTTTATATCAAGTATAGTGCCGGGCAT
>JAILFE010000275.1 GCA_024697725.1 Oscillospiraceae bacterium | reverse complement strand
ATTTGCAGCAGAAGCGGCTGTAAGCAGCCGCTTCTGCCAATAACCGCCCGTAGGGCGGTTATTGAGCACGCACTATTTATCCTGATACTTGCAGTGTCAAAGTAATAATCACACACTTATTATAAGCGAATTTTTCATATTTGTCAATTAATCTGTGATTAAAAAGTAAAAAGCACGCAATAACGGGCTTTGGTGCGGCATCCACGTCACGTAAATTAAAATATCTAATTTTCGGCGATATTCAGCGGACAAAGACAAAAACGGAGCTGTGCGGTAACAGCTCCGTTGATCGTATCATTTCGGATTTATGTGTATCATTATATGCTTGATATCTCCAAAAGAATTCTCCACTTTCTCGTGGATGTTCTCCGCTATCTCATGGGCGTCCCGGAGCTTCATATCCCCGTCGAGAGCTATCTCCAGATCGACATATACCATATTCCCGAAGGTGCGGGTCTGGAGCATATCCACGCGCAGCTCCGGACAGAGCGAGATGATGTATTCCCTGAGCTTGTTCTCATATTCCTCGCCGCGTGAGGTGTCGAGCATCTTTGATACCGCATCTCTGCCGATCTCGAACGATACCTTGAATATAAACAGGCATATCACAACGCTTGCGATCGGATCCATTACCGGAAAACCGAGCATCGCGCCCCCTATGCCGATCAGCGAGCCTACCGATGAGAGCGCATCCGAGCGGTGGTGCCATGCATCCGCCATGAAAGCGGGCGAATTTATCAGCTTTGCGTAGTAATAGGTATAGCGGTACATACCTTCCTTGATGACTATGGATATCACCGCCGCCGCAAGTGCAAGAGGCGTTGGGATATCAAGCTCCACTCTGTTGCCCGTGAATATATTTGAAAGTCCCTTATAGCCTATCGCAAGACCCGTCACGAGCAGAAGTATCCCTAAAAAGAGCGATGCTATGCTTTCAAGGCGCTCATGCCCGTAGGGATGCTCCTTATCCGCTCCCCGCTTTGAGAGCTTTACTCCGACCGCCGCTATCACAGTCGTCAGGACATCCGAAAAGGAATGCACCGCATCGGATATCATCGCGCCCGATCTTCCGAAGATACCGGCAAACAGCTTGAAGCCCGAAAGCACGGAATTTCCGATTATACTGACAAGGGATATCCTCTTGATTATCGCATTCTCATTTTTCTGTATATCCGGTGAAACATCTTTCTCGGTGAATTTCATAGAACAGCATCTCCCTTGATATACTTTGCCGACACACGGCATAAATTGCAGCAATTTCATTATAGTACTATAAATCTATGCCGTATACGGGAGAATTATCCTCAGTCCATCGAAACACTCACACCGGACGGACGCTCCTGCGGCTGTATTATCACGGTCGTTCTTCTTGAGCCGTCCCATTCAAACATATATGATTCTCCGGAATGCTGACCGATGAGGTTCTGCCACGATACATCGAGCTTTATATCCGGGTCGGAGTTTGTCCAGCATACTACGGCATCGGGGTCGCAGGTTATCGTGTTCCCTGTCTGGACATTGCTCAGAACGAGCGGGTTGCCGTTGACGAGCACCGCCGCATATGCTTCGGGGCCGTTTCCTGTGAGCTTGGTGGTCGCAAGCCCCTTCTGTGAGATGACGCCCTGTCCCATGAACCTGACATCATATGCGCACTGGCTTGAAAACGCGAGTATATTTTCGCTCTCGACAAATATGCTCTCGCCCTGATTTAACTGATATACTACAACGTGCTGCTGCCTGTTGGCATAAAAGGTAACGCTGTCGCCCATCAGCTCGACCTTCATAAGCGGGATGTTCTCGCCCGTCATGCGTCTGACGAACTGCCCCATGAGCGCCTGTGCGACATTGTTCTGCGGACCGAGCATCACCTTGGTGAACTTGAAATTGCGTGCTCCGTAATTGTCGCCGCCTATCCATGCGCCCGCCCTGGTAAATATCTGATCGCCGCCCGTACAGGTGACCATAAGTATAACTTCATTGAATACTTCAAACTTAACCATAAGATCCTCCGATATGTATGTGACCTGACAAAATTATTATGTCATATGATATCCACGCCGTACATCGCGCAGAATTCGGCAAGCTCGCGCCTTACGCCTGAGCCTGTCGCGCTGAATTTCCATGTGTCCTTGTATCTGTACAATTCTCCGACGACCATAGCTGTCACCTGCGGTGAACAGTCGCTGAAAACGAAATCCGCAAGATCGTTCCCGCTCCCGTCGAGTATACGGGTATATACGTTCGATACCATGCCGAAATGCAGTCTGTTTGCCGCGGCCTCGTATATCGTCACGCAGATCGCGATTTTCTGTATATCGCTGCTGACCTTTCTGAGGTCGATATACATCTCGGCATCATCGGGAGCATTCGGGTTCTGGTCATTGGAGCGGTAGGATACGCTCCTGTCGGGACTTTCGGTCTGGCTGTAGAATATGAACCATTCCTCGCCGGGCAC
>JAILFE010000265.1 GCA_024697725.1 Oscillospiraceae bacterium | reverse complement strand
TCGCGTATCGGGAATCCGACGGTGGAGGCGTTCGAGAAGCGTATGGCGGCTCTTGAGGGCGGCATAGGCGCGGCAGCTTGTTCGAGCGGTATGGCAGCAGTTACAATGGCACTGCTGAATATACTTCAGGCGGGCGATGAGGTCATCGCAGGTGCGGGACTATTCGGCGGAACGATAGATCTGTTCGGCGATCTTGCGCAGTTCGGCATAACAGCCGTATTTGCAGATACCGTGACCGCAGAGAGCATCGAAGCGCTGATAACGGATAAGACAAAAGCGGTCTTCGCCGAGCTTATCGGCAACCCGAAGCTCGATGTCGTTGATATAAAGAGCGTTTCGGATGTTTGTCACAGGCACGGAATACCACTTATAATAGACAGCACGACAGCGACACCTTATCTGGTACATCCGTTTGAGTACGGCGCGGATATCGTAGTCCACTCGACCTCAAAGTACATAAACGGCGGCGGCAACTCGATCAGCGGTATCATAACCGACAGCGGAAAATTCAGATGGGAAGGCTACAGCAATTTCGACAGCTTCCGTATCTTCGGAAAGTTCGCATATCTTGCGAAGCTCAGAAACGGGATATGGCGCAATGTCGGAGCCTGTGTATCTCCCTTCAACGCTTATATGAACTCTGTCGGTATCGAAACGCTCGGGCTTCGCATGGAGCGTATATGTCAGAACGCAAAAGCACTTGCGGAGTTTCTTGAAACAAAGGACGGCGTAACGGTAAACTACCCGGCGCTGAGGTCAAGCCCGTATCACGATCTTGCACAGTCGCAGTTCGGCGGCAGGGGCGGCGGTATCTTGACGATTCGCGCAGGCAGCAAGGAAAAGGCGTTCAGACTGATAAACGGGCTGAAATATGCTCTGATAGCCACGAATATCGGCGACCTGCGGACGCTTGTGATACATCCCGCGAGCACGATATATCTGCACTCGGACGAAAAGCGCCGCGAAAAAGCGGGCGTATACGACGACACGATCAGAGTGAGCGCAGGCATCGAAGATATAAACGATCTTATTCAGGATTTTGATAATGCGATAAATAATTCATGAAAGGAGACAAACATCATGGCTGAATTCAACATCACGGACAAAGTTGACATAACAGATGTGAACTGCCCGATAACATTTGTAAAAACAAAGGTCGCGCTTGAGGAGCTCGACGACGGAGACATTCTTGAAGTACGCCTCAACGACGGCGAGCCGGTTCAGAACGTGCCGCGCAGCCTCAAGGAAGAGGGTCACAAGGTACTTGAACTTACACAGAACGACGACGGCACATACCGCCTGATCGTGCAGAAGGTGGGGGACTGAATGGCGGAGAGAATAACAACTGCGGACTTTGAAGAAAAAGTCCTGAAAGCACAGATACCGGTCCTCGTGGATTTTTATTCCGACAGCTGCGTACCGTGCAAAATGCTCTCACCGGTACTTTCTCAGCTCGGTACCGAGCTTGGCGGAAAACTGGACATCTACAAAGTGAACGTCGGGTATGAACAGGAACTCGTCGATAAGTATGAGGTTATGGCTTCGCCCACGCTGATCTTTTTCAAGGGCGGCGAGGAAGTTTCAAGGCTGCAGGGAATGACACAGAAAGCTGTAATAATCGAAGAATTTGAGAAACTTCAGTAAGGAGATAAGTGATATGAAGATCACAGTAGCAGGCAAAATAAAGGAATATGATGACGGTATCACCGTTGCAAAGCTCGTTGAGCTTGAAAATGTCGAGACTCCCGAATATGTTACCGTTACTATAAATGACGAGTTCGTCGAGAGCCACGATTTCGAGAACACCACTGTCAAAGACGGAGATACGGTAGAATTTCTTTATTTCATGGGCGGAGGGCAGGCATAATGGCATTCACGAACGAACAGCTCGAGCGCTATTCCCGCCATATCATCTTGAAGGAAGTCGGCGCAAAGGGTCAGAAAAAACTTTCACAGGCAAAGGTGCTCATCATAGGCGCAGGCGGACTTGGAGCTCCTGCGGCTCTGTATCTCGCAGCTGCGGGTGTCGGGACGATCGGTATCGTAGATGCGGACGAGGTGGATCTCTCCAACCTCCAGCGTCAGGTGATACATTCTACCGCCGACATCGGAAAGCCGAAGGTGCAGTCCGCGAAGGAGACTATGGAAGCGATAAACCCCGACGTTACGGTAAATACATACCACACCTTCGTGACAAGCGGGAACGTACTCGATCTTATCAAAGACTATGACTTTATCCTTGACGGCACTGATAATTTCCCCGCTAAATTCCTTATAAACGATGCGTGCGTAATGGCCAAGAAGCCGTTCTCTCACGCAGGCATAATCCGTTTCAAGGGTCAGCTCATGACATATGTTCCCGGACAGGGACCGTGCTACCGCTGTGTATTCAAGAACCCGCCCCCGAAGGATGCGGTCCCGACCTGCAAGCAGGCGGGCGTTATAGGCGCAATGGGCGGAGTCATCGGCAGCCTTCAGGCTATGGAAGCGGTAAAGTATATCGTCGGCGCGGGAGACCTGCTCACTGGGTATCTGCTGACATTCGACGCGCTGAAAATGGAATGGCACAAGGTGAAGCTCCCGTCCGACACGAGCAAATGCGCGGTCTGCGGCGACCACCCGACTATCACCGAGCTTGTTGATTATGAGCAGGCAGAATGCGACATGAAGAAATAAATCGGAGAAAACTATGATAAAACTGAAAAAGAGTGATTATGAGATAATACTCGCTCACGCTAAAAAAGAAGCCCCTGTCGAGGCTTGCGGACTTATAGCGGGACATATCGAAGGCGATGACAAGATCATCGAAAAGGTGTATATCCTTACGAATACAGATCACGCCGAAGAACACTTCACGCTCGACCCGAAAGAGCAGCTCGCCGCTGTAAAGGATATGCGGGCAAACGGATATGACCAGCTCGGAAACTGGCACTCGCATCCGGTATCTCCGTCGCGCCCGTCAGATGAAGATAAGCGCCTTGCATACGACAGCACTGCGAGCTATATGATACTCTCGCTCATGGACAGTACACCTGTGCTGAACTCGTTTCATATCGAGGGCGATACGGCGACCAAGGAAGAACTTGTGATAGAGTAAAAACAACAGATCGGCAGGCAGTGCAGATCTTCCGGCTGTTCCTGTCAGCAAAAAAGCCATAGTATTTCTAAGACAGTTCAGAAATACTATGGCTTTGATTTTTTATATAGTCAATGACATCAGAAATTGCACATTCAGTCAAGCAAAGTTATGCGCAGACTGAATGCAGCAATTTCAAATGTCATTTACTATAAATACATACGGGGGCTGCCTGCTATTCGAGCCTGAATGATCTGAGCATCGTATTGCCGCCGCCCACATATTCAAAATAGATAGGATGCACGCCGTCGGGGATATTCACATCCGTGGAGTATTCCTCCCAGACATTGCTGGAATCTATCTGTATCTCGCCGAGGACATCTCCGTCCCACGCCGTTTTCACGAGGAATTTTCCGTTTGCATATCCTCTTGTGGCGATAGTGACCTTCTTCACGCCCTTGAAGTCGAAATATTTGAAGCCTGCGGTCACGCCGTCAACGATATTGGCGATATAGCCGTTGACCTCGTCTCCGTCCTTGCCGTCCTGCATGATCTTCGGGTTCCTCGGGTCATGGACTATAAGGTCATGGCTCTTTCCGTAAAGATGGCAGGCGATGTATGCGGGATATTCTCCCTTTCCTTCGAGCGGACCGCCGTTGAGCCCGCAGGATGTGATCTCCGCCTGATCGAACGAGCCGTCTGCATTGAGCTTCAGCTTCTCGGCGCAGCCCTGACGGGAGAACCATGTGTTGTTTGTGTGGCGGTGGTAGAAGATATACCATTCTCCTTTTATCTCGATTATGCTGCCGTGGTTGTTCGAGCCGCAGACTATAGGCATATCGGCGGGCTTGTAGGTGTCGATATGTATATCCGCATTGCTCACGAGCACACCGCCGTACTTGAATCCGCCGAGAGGATTGTCGCTCACAGCGTAGCACAGCTCGTGCATGACCTCAGAGGAGTATACGAAATAGTATTTTCCATTCACCTTGCGTATCGAGGATGCTTCAAAGAACGCATGGCCGACATAATCGGTTTCCTGGTTATACTCGCGTCCGAACATGACGACCTGCGGGTCGGTTATGACCGTGAGCATATCCTTGTCAAGAGTGACTACCTTTGAGCCTGTCCTGCTCTTGTCGCCCATTCCGCAGAATCCGCTGTAAAGATAAGTCACATCCCCCTCGGTGAGCACACCGGGGTCGAACTGCGGCTCGTCGCCTTCTCTGTCGCCGAGACGTGTTCCGTCGGGATAATGAACATATCCGTAGAATTCATATTTCCCTGCGGGGGTGTCGCATACGGCTACTGATATTATGGATATCTTGTCAAGCACATAG
>JAILFE010000253.1 GCA_024697725.1 Oscillospiraceae bacterium | reverse complement strand
GTGTGTATGCCGAATACTAAACCTCCCGCCGACGATCCGGAAATAATCAGATATATGATAAACAAGGCGAAGGACACCGGAGTGGATGTATATCCCGCCGGCTGCATAACCGCGGGAATGAACGGCGAAAGGCTCGCCGACCATGACGCTCTGAAGGCTGCGGGGGCAAGAGTCATCTCGGATGACGGCCGTCCCGTGAAAAATGCCGAGCTTATGCGCCGCGCTCTTGAACTTACGAACACGAACGGTCTGCTCGCGGCTTCGCACTGCGAGGATCTCGATATCATAAACGGCGGCATAATGAACAAGGGCGCCGTTGCCGACGAGATAGGCGCGAAGGGCATGGACAGAGCCTCGGAGGACAGCATAACTGCGCGTGAGATAGCGCTTGCCATGTCCTGCAATGCAAGGATACATATCTGCCATGTTTCGACCGAGGGCAGCATAAAGATGATAAGAGCCGCCAAGAAGGACGGCGTTCGCGTGACCTGCGAGACTGCCCCGCATTATTTCAGGTATACCGATAAAAAGCTCTATTCAAAGGATGCGGATTACAGGATGAACCCGCCGCTGAGAAATGAGAGCGACAGGATAGCGGTATTAAACGGCGTGCTCGACGGGACGGTGGACTGCATAGTCACCGACCACGCTCCGCATACCGCAGAGGAGAAGGCGGATTTCTTCAAGGCCCCGAACGGCGTTGTCGGACTGGAGACCTCTCTTGCGGCGGTGCTGACCACGCTCTACCATACAAAGAAAATGTCTCTCGGGCGCGTTGTATCGCTGATGTCGGCGGCACCGCGCAGACTGCTCGGACTTCCCGTGACCGATATCCGCGAGGGGTGCATTGCCGACCTTGCGCTGATAGATACGGGTATAAGCTGGACAGTTGTACCGGAACAGCTCCATTCAAAGTCGAAAAATACCGTTTTCAAGGGGGAGACCTTCCGCGGCAGGAACGTGATGACGGTATCAAAGGGCAGGATAATATACAGATACGAATAATAAATAATATATAAGGAGAGTATGGATATGTCGTTCAACAGGCTCATAGACAAGATAATCGAAACACAGAACCCCACAGTGGTGGGACTTGACCCGAAGCTCGAATATGTTCCCGGATATCTGCGTGAAAAGGCTGTAAGGGAATACGGCGCGAACGTGCGCTCGGCTACAGCTGCAATATATGCGTTCAACAAGGGGATAATCGATGCAGTGTGCGATATCGTTCCCGCCGTGAAGATACAGTCCGCGTATTATGAAATGTACGGCTATCATGGCGTGAAGGTGCTCTGCAAGACGATAAAGCACGCAAAGAAGAAGGGTCTTTTCGTTATCGTGGATGCCAAGCGCAATGATATCGGCGCGACTATGGAGGCATATTCCGCGGCTTATCTCGGATCAACTGATATCGGTGCTGCCGAGGAGCACGAGATGTTCGCAGCGGATGCGCTCACAGTGAACGGATATCTCGGCACGGACGGTATAACGCCGGCTCTGGAGCTGTGCAAAAAGAACGACAGGGGCATATTCGTGCTCGTAAAGACCTCCAACAAGTCCTCGGGCGAGCTCCAGGACAGAAAGCTCGAAAGCGGCGAGACCGTATATGAGGCTATGGGAGCTATGTGCGAAAAATGGGGCAGCGACAATATCGATGATAAATACGGCTATTCCTGCGTCGGAGCTGTGGTCGGAGCCACATATCCCGAGCAGCTTGCCGAAATGCGCAGCAAAATGCCGCATACGTTCCTCCTCGTTCCGGGCTACGGAGCACAGGGCGGCGGAGCAGAGGGCGCATCAAAGGCGTTCGATGAGCGCGGGCTCGGCGCTGTTGTCAATTCCTCGAGAGCTATCATGCTCGCCTACAAAAACGGCAATTATTCCGAAAAGGAATTCGGTGTGGCGGCGCTCAATGAAGTTATCAGGATGAAACAGGATCTCACCTCATATATCACTATGCCCGCAGCGCCCGAAAGCGTCTGAGCGGCAAGGAAAGGAACGATCGGAAAATGTCTTTGTTCAATACAGGCGATAAGGCATATGTAATGCTCGAAAACGGCAGGATATTCGAGGGCGTGTCATTCGGCGCGAAGGGCACCTCGTTCGGCGAGATAGTATTCACCACGGGTATGACCGCCTATCAGGAAACGCTCACCGACCCCAGCTATTACGGGCAGATAGTAATGCAGACCTTCCCGCTGATCGGCAATTACGGCGTCAACAGCGAGGACTATGAATCGGACCGCAGCAGCGTCAGCGGATATATCGTCCGCGAATGGTGCAATGCGCCGTCGAATTTCAGATGTGAGGGGAATATCGACGATTATCTCAGAGATCACGGGATAATCGGTATACATACGATCGACACCCGCTGCCTTACGAAGCTGATACGCGAGAGCGGCGTCATGAACGGTGTCATCACGACCGAGAACGTGTATGAAAATAAGGAAGAGTTCCTCGAAAAGATAAAAGCCTACAGGATAAAGGACGCGATAAAGAACTGCACGGTAAAGGAACCGCAGTATTTCCCAGCAGAGAACGGAAAATATCATGTCGTTCTGTTCGATTTCGGATATAAGTATTCGATAAGGCGCGATCTTGTCAGTCTCGGCTGCAATGTGACGGTAGTTCCGGCTTATACGACCCCGGAGGAGATAAAGAAACTCTCGCCGGACGGGATAATGCTCTCGAACGGCCCCGGAGATCCCGCAGAGAATACGGAGATAATAAAGAATCTCGCCGAGATACGGAAGCTCGGTATACCGGTCTTCGGGATATGTCTCGGGCATCAGCTCATGGCGCTCGCGGGCGGTGCAAGGACGGAAAAGCTCAAATACGGTCACCGCGGAGCAAATCAGCCTGTGCTGGATGTGGCTCTCGGCAAGACCTTCGTGACCTCCCAGAACCACGGCTATGCGGTCATAAACGACAGCATCGACAAGAATATCGCCGAGATATCCCATATCAATGCCAACGACAAGACCTGTGAGGGCATACGCTACAAGGATCAGCCCTGCTTCACGGTGCAGTTCCACCCCGAAGCGCACGGCGGTCCGCAGGATACCACATATCTTTTCAACAGGTTCATGGATATGGTAAAAGGGAGCAGATAAAGATCCCGGGGAATATATAAATATACAGGTAACAGGAGGACAAAGAAAATGCCGCTTCGTTCGGATATAAAAAAGGTTCTGGTCATAGGCTCGGGACCTATAGTTATAGGACAGGCAGCCGAGTTTGACTACGCAGGCACACAGGCGTGCCGTGCGCTCAGATCGGAGGGGCTGGAGGTCGTTCTCGTCAATTCAAACCCCGCCACGATCATGACCGACAAGGCTATGGCAGACAAGGTGTATATAGAACCGCTCACGCTCGATGCCGTAAAGAAGATAATAAAGATAGAAAAGCCCGACAGCCTGCTTTCGACGCTCGGCGGTCAGACGGGGCTCACGCTCTCGATGCAGCTCGCAGAGGAGGGCTTCCTTGAGGAGAACAATGTAAAGCTGCTCGGCGCCGACCCCGAGACCATACACAAGGCCGAGGACAGACAGGCGTTCAAGGATACTATGGAAAAGATAGGCGAGCCGTGCATCCCCTCGGAGATATGCGAAACGCTCGAAGCCTGCCTGAAGGCGGCTGAGGATATCGGCTATCCCGTTATCGTGCGCCCTGCCTTCACTCTCGGCGGAACGGGCGGCGGTATAGCCTATGACGAGGATGAGCTGCGCGATATCGCCACGAACGGGCTCAGACTCTCCCCGATAACACAGGTGCTCATCGAAAAATGCATCAGCGGCTGGAAGGAGATCGAATTTGAGGTCATAAGAGACAGCAAGGACAATGTTATAACCGTTTGCTCTATGGAAAATTTCGATCCCGTCGGGATACATACGGGCGACAGTATAGTCATCGCCCCCGCCGTGACTCTCTCCGACAGGGAATATCAGATGCTGCGCACGGCTGCGATAAATATCATATCCGAGCTGAAGGTCGAGGGTGGCTGCAACTGCCAGTTCGCGCTGCATCCGACATCCATGCAGTATGCCGTTATCGAGGTAAACCCGAGAGTATCGCGTTCATCGGCGCTCGCATCCAAGGCGACGGGATACCCGATCGCAAAGGTGGCGGCAAAGATAGCGGTAGGCTTTACTCTTGACGAGATACTCAACGCAGTCACGGGAAAGACCTATGCCTGCTTCGAGCCCGCGATAGATTATGTTGTCGTTAAATTCCCGAAATGGCCGTTCGACAAGTTCGTTTACGCCAAGCGCACGCTCGGCACTCAGATGAAGGCGACGGGCGAGGTCATGGCTATCGGCACATCCTTTGAGCAGGCGATGATGAAGGCTGTCCGTTCGATAGAGCTCGGACTTGACAGCATGAACCTGAAAAAGCTGAAAGATCTTTCCGATGAGGATATCCGCCGCAAGCTCCATGAGCCGGACGACGAGCGCTCGTTCGTGGTATTCGAGGCGCTGAAAAGGGGAGTGTCTATCGAAGATATACACGGCATAACCATGATAGACAACTGGTTCCTCTCAAAGCTGAAAAACCTTGCAGAGCTCGAGGAATGGCTCGCAGACGGTGAGCTCACTGAGGAAAAGTACGATATCGCAAAGAGATACGGCTATCTTGATTCGACTATCGAGCGAATGAGCGGACAGAAATGCCCCAAGCGCACAAGAGCCGTATATAAGATGGTCGATACCTGCGCAGGAGAATTCAAGGCGGAAACACCGTATTTCTACTCGACCTTCGATGAGGAGAACGAGGCGAAGGAATTTATCGAGCACCGGAACAGCGGCAAGAAAAAGGTGATAGTATTCGGTTCGGGACCCATACGCATAGGACAGGGCATCGAATTCGACTACTGCTCGGTACACTGCGTGTGGACTCTGAAGGAAATGGGCTGCGAGGCAGTCATATGCAACAATAACCCCGAGACCGTCTCCACGGATTTCGATACGGGTGACAGACTGTATTTCGACCCTCTCACAAAGGAGGATGTCGAATCCATAATCGAGACTGAGCAGCCCTACGGCGTTGTGGTGCAGTTCGGCGGTCAGACCGCGATAAAACTGACAAGACATCTTTCCGATATGGGAGTGCGCATACTCGGCACATCCGCAGACAGTATAGACGCCGCAGAGGACAGAGAGCGCTTCGATGAGCTGCTGAACAAATGCGGTATACCGCGTCCGGCAGGCCATGCGGTAATGGATGCGGATGAGGCTATCTCGGCGGCAAGGTCGCTGGGATATCCCGTGCTCATGCGTCCTTCGTATGTCCTGGGCGGTCAGAATATGATAATCGCCCATTCCGATGCGGATATATACGAATATATGGAGATAATTACCGGGATGGCTGCACAGAATCCCGTCCTGCCCGTGCTTATCGACAAATATATGATGGGCAAGGAGGTCGAGGTCGATGCGATATGCGACGGCACCGATTATCTGATACCCGGCATAATGGAGCATATCGAGCGTGCGGGCATCCATTCGGGAGACTCCATATCGGTATACCCCGCACTCACGCTCACAAAGAAGATAAGGGAGACTATCATCGAGTATACAAGAAGGCTCGCTATGGAGCTGGATGTTATCGGACTTGTGAATATACAGTATGTCGTATACAACAATGAGGTATATGTCATCGAGGTGAACCCGCGTTCGTCGAGGACAGTGCCGTATATCTCAAAGGTGACGGGCATACCTATGGTGGATATCGCCACAAAGATAATGCTCGGCGTATCGCTCAAGGAACAGGGCTACAGCAGCGGACTTTACAAGGAAGCCGAATATATCGCTGTCAAGGTGCCGGTATTCAGCTTTGAAAAGCTTCATGATGTCGATACGGCACTGGGGCCCGAGATGAAATCCACCGGAGAATGTCTCGGCATAGCGCATACGTTCGAGGATGCGCTGTTCAAGGGGCTTATAGCCGCCGGGTACAAGATGAAGAAGA
>JAILFE010000251.1 GCA_024697725.1 Oscillospiraceae bacterium | reverse complement strand
TTTCATATCAAGTAGTTTTATTGACCTGACGCTTATATCTGCACCCTGTCAGGCGATAATTCGAGCAGCCATAGAACACTCCGTATTTACCGTTGATTTTTCTCAGATCACCGCCGCAGAGAGGACACCGCCAATCTCCTTTTTTCATTTCTGTTTCGTATTTTGATATCAGCTCTGCCGCAAACACGGATACATTCTTTTCAATAGTAACAAGATAAACCTTTTTCCTCGCTCTTGTCAGCGCAACATAATAAAGCCTGCGCTCCTCGGCATCAGGATACTTATCAGCACTTTCCAGCAGCATATCAACCAACGGCGGATTCTGCACCTTGCTCGGAAAACCCATGTGTGAAAACTTATTATTGATTATAAAGACATAATCTGCCTGCAATCCCTTTGATTTGTGAGCCGTATAGAACGATATATCCAGATCTGGACGGGATTTTATATACACCTTCGTAACGTTGCTGCGATTATCATATTTCAACGATACCTGATCCATATTTTTGAGTTTGTCGATATCAAAGCCATAACGCCCGATAAGGAATACTGATGCTCCTTTCGGGAGGTCATTTATCTTTTCTATCATAAAGCGCAAAGCAGTTGCTTCGGTGTATCCCTGAATATTCCCTATAACATACCTTTCGGTATTATTGCCCGATCTCATGTATTTCTTGTACTGATAAGGATTGGACATTATAAAACCGCCGGATATGTCAATAAGTGCCTGCGAGAACCTGTATGTAGTCTCGATCTTGCTCATTTCAGCATCAGCCCAATAATGTCCGAAATTCAGGATATACCCAATGTCACTTCCGGCAAAACGATATATGCTCTGCCAATCATCGCCTACACAGAACAGCTCATAGTCATACTGTTCTCTCAATGCTTTCATCAACATATACTGCGATGATGATATATCCTGATACTCATCAATTATCGCACACTTGAATTTATTCTGAAATGCCCCTGTCCTTGTATGTTCAGCCGCTCTGTTGACCATATCGGTAAAGTCTATGAGATTATGCTCTTGCAAATATATCTCATAATTCTGCATAACAGGCATAGTCAACCTCATAAGCACAACCTGATCCGGTCTGTTTATAAGACACATATTCATCAGCTTAACTGCACTGATACGTCTGTTCTTCGCAAGGTTTATTATCTTTGAGATCACCTCAGAAAGCGCAGTAAGATGATTATTCTTTGTACTGCCGCTTTGTTCGATTATCTCGTCAAATGACAATTCCTTCATGGGAACACCAAATGCTGTCAATTTCTGTCTGAGAGAATCTATGAGTGTACCGTCCATATTCTCATAGGCATAACACTCGATCATTCTCGTTCCGTACTGCGAATGAGTTTTTCTTTTCCACTTCATTCCGTCCTTATATCCGTCTGCAAACCACCTGGGCGGCTCACCGTTCCTGTCCACTCCGAAATATTCGATATACACGTCATATTCGGGAAGGTAGAAGTCGGGATGATACTGCCGATGTTCTTCCGATGCAGTATCGAATTTATATGCCGGTTCATATTCATAGGCTATCCCATTCTGAGTGAGGAAATTGGCAATATTCATTTCCCCGTAGCTTTTAACCGTTTCTTCCCGTATCGTTGTGGGAGGATTATTCTGAAGATACTCTATATACTCCTCTTCGTTATTGAATTGAAGTTCTGTCCTCTGCGTGACACGGTGAAACAGGATATAGTTTGCAAGCAGAAATGCATACTTAGGATCGGCACTCAATCTATTCAGCTCATCAAATACATATCTGCTCAGACTCTTATCAAAAACATCAGGGGCCTTCCTTTCAGCACGTTTGATGATATCATATCCCAGCTTATGAAATGTAGCTACATAGATATCGGCATTGGTTTCCTTTTTCAGCCTTTCCTTCATCTCATTTACCGCCGCATTAGTGTATGAAATGATAAGTATCTCCTGCGGCTTATACTTTCCGGTTGCAAGCAGATATTTTACCTTGCCGAGTATTGTGGTAGTCTTGCCCGTCCCCGCGCCCGCAATGACAAGATGACTGTATGAATCCTTGATTATGCACATCATCTGCTGATCGTCAAGCTGCTGTCCCTCAACACTCCCGATAAGCCGACGGGCAGCGATGATCTCCTCCCGCTGGACTTTTTCGTTATTTACCCTTATCGCATCAGCAAAATTTCTTCTGGATTCCAGAAATTCAGAGTAGGTTTTTTGTAGAATCCCGTACAGCTTTCGGTCGAAAAGATGAAACACCCTCAATTCCTTCTCGATACTTCTCTCTATATCAGAATATCTGTTGAAATACCTGCTATAATCCTTGTCTGAGCGTCCGGAAATATCATTCATCAGAGATGTCATTTCCTTTTCGCAGGAAAGCATTTCATCAATGAGCCTACTTACATAACCGCTCTTGCTTTTATTCTGAGCCGAATCATTATTCTGCTGACGATTATTACCGAGAGCTTTGTCTATATTAGTCTTCTCGACCGCCTTTGTTATAAAGCCAAATAGAGAATTGAACAGATCCATAAGCAGCACCTTTTTTATAAGCTAAAAAATATATTGTCGTTTCTTAAATTATATCATATATCCATATCATAATCAAGACAAAAAATCAGCCGCACCGTTCTCACGATGCAGCCGACACGATCATGCACTCATATCCTTGAAATACAATTCCAGAGCTTTTTCAACGATTCCCACGAGCTCTTTCTTGGGAACATTTTTGAGAAACCTGTCATATACCGAAGGCTTTATTATGAGCCTGTACGACTTTATCTCCTTTGACTTCTCGGATTTTTCTCCGGATAAAATCTCCTGAAACTGCTCCGAAAAAGGATCACAGCTCTTACAAAGCTCGCGTATCTGCTTTGCAGTATTCATATCCACCGAGGATATTCCCAACTCCGACATTACATCATACAGCTTTTTCTGCTGCTCCTTTGTGAGATAAGATAATTCAACGGAAGGGCGTATCTTTATATTTCCGCTATCTACAAGTTTCTTGAAGTTATCGCTCAATTCATTGATACGGATAAGACGGGCAACTGTTGTATGACTTATTTCATAATCCTCCGCTGCAAGATCAATCGAATTTCCTTTTCGGGGTGTTCCCAGTGGGAACACCCCCTCTCCGTGTATTTTATTCAGTTCTTCATCTATTGCCGCTAACTTCTTCTCATCAAATAGCTTCTTGTACCGCATAGCGACCGCAAAAGCCTGTTCGGAGATTTTAAGATCACGGAAACCGCGCTGTATCAGGTTTGTCTCCACGGCATATATCATAGCCATTTCATCTGAAATGTTTGTCTTTATGACCGCCGGGATCCTATCAAGGCCCGCCATACCGCTCGCATAAACACGATT
>JAILFE010000139.1 GCA_024697725.1 Oscillospiraceae bacterium | reverse complement strand
CCGTTGAAAATGCTTTCGGGAAGGTAAAGCTCCCCGAGCTCAAGCTCCCCGAGGTCAAGGTCAATAACAAGCCGAACGCCGTGCAGATAGCAACGCTCATCTTTGCTGTAATGACGTTTGCGGTCGTCGTCATCAAGCTGATATACGATCTCTATATGGACAGATGCTGCTGTGACGATTACGACGATTATGACGATTTTGACTTTGACGAAGACGAGGTAGATTTTTCCGCCGCAGATGACGGCGAAAAGGATGCCGACTGACAGCATAAACTGATATCAAAGGCTGTGACGGGGAGGAGTAACCGCATACCGCGCTTCAGAGAGAAGACGGCTGGTGAAAGTCTTTGCGCGGATGCAGTGAATGTAGCCCCCGAGCCGTGCGTGTGAAGATTGCAGTAGTGCGCACCGGCGCCCGCCGTTACCGGGATGAATGAGTGCTTGTCATCATTATCATGTGATGATAAGAATACAGGTGGTACCGCGGATATTGTCCGTCCTGATCTTCCGTGCCGTGGGGCAAGGTGTATCGGGACGGATATTTTTATATACTTAACTGATCGAAATTGAAAGGAATCGTTTGATATGAAAAAGGAACTGCCAAAAATATATGACCCCAAGAATACCGAGGACAGGATATACAAGGAATGGATGGATAAGGACTGCTTCAAGGCTCATGTTGATCCGGAGAAGAAGCCGTATACTATCGTTATCCCGCCTCCGAACATCACGGGACAGCTCCATATGGGACACGCTCTCGATGAGACACTGCAGGATATACTTATCCGCTGGAAGAGGATGAGCGGCTATTCCGCTCTCTGGGTCCCCGGAACAGACCACGCCGCTATCGCTACCGAGGCAAGGATCGTAAAGACAATGGCGGAAGAGGGTCTTACGAAGGAACAGATCGGAAGAGATGCGTTCATGGAACGCGCATGGGCTTGGAAAAAGCAGTTCGGCGGACGTATCGTCGAGCAGCTCAAAAAGCTCGGTTCATCATGCGACTGGTCAAGAGAACGCTTCACTATGGACGAAGGCTGCTCTGAGGCTGTAAAGGATGTATTCGTAAAGTATTACAACAAGGGGCTCATCTACCGCGGCGAGAGGATAGTGAACTGGTGCCCGCACTGCAAGACCACTCTCTCCGATGCAGAGGTGAATTACGAGGATCAGGCAGGCCATTTCTGGCACCTGCGCTATCCGTTCAAGGACGGCAGCGGATATGTAGAGCTCGCTACGACACGTCCCGAAACGCTGCTCGGCGATACCGCAGTCGCAGTTAACCCGAATGACGACAGATACAGGGATATCATCGGCAAAACGCTGATACTCCCGCTCGTTGGCAGGGAGATACCCGTTGTTGCGGATGATTATGTAGATATTGATTTCGGTACAGGCGTAGTAAAGATAACACCCGCCCACGACCCCAATGACTTCGAGGTAGGAAAGCGCCACGATCTTCCCGTTATCAACGTTATGACGGATGATGCACATATCACTGCGGATTATCCCGATTATGCGGGCATGGACAGATATGACGCAAGAAAGAAGATAGTAGAGGATCTCGAAAAGGGCGGCTATCTCGTAAGAGTAGAGGATCACGCTCATAATGTAGGCACCTGCTACCGCTGCGGCACGACCGTCGAGCCGAAGGTATCAACACAGTGGTTCGTAAAGATGAAGCCCCTTGCAGAGCCCGCGATAAAGGCTGTGAAGGAGGGTAAGACAAAGTTCGTTCCCGAGAGATTCGAGAAGGTATACTATCACTGGCTCGAAAATATCCGCGACTGGTGCATCTCCCGCCAGATATGGTGGGGACACCGCATACCCGCATTCTATTGCGACGACTGCGGCGAGATGGTAGTAACAAAGGACGAGAGCGCAGTATGCCCCAAGTGCGGCAAGCCGATGCGCCGCGACCCCGATACGCTCGATACATGGTTCTCCTCGGCGCTGTGGCCGTTCTCGACGCTCGGCTGGCCTCAGCAGACCGAAGACCTGAAATACTTCTATCCGACAAATACTCTCGTAACGGGATATGATATCATATTCTTCTGGGTAATACGCATGATGTTCTCGGCACTGGAGAACACGGGCAGCGTTCCGTTCGATACGGTTCTCATCCACGGTCTGGTGCGCGATGAGCAGGGCAGGAAGATGTCCAAATCCCTCGGCAACGGAATCGATCCGCTTGAAGAGATCGACAAATACGGAGCTGATGCACTGCGCTTCATGCTCGCAACGGGCAACGCCCCCGGAAACGATATGCGCTATATCGAGAACAAGGTGAAGGCGTCGAGAAACTTTGCGAACAAGCTGTGGAACGCTTCGAGATATGTACTGATGAATCTTCCCGAGGATTTCACATTCAAGGGACTTCCCGCTGAACTTGCAACAGAGGATAAGTGGGTGATAAGCAGGTTCAATACCCTCGCTAAAGAGGTGGGTCAGAACCTTGAAGCATTTGAGCTCGGCGTTGCGTGCTCGAAGCTGTATGATTTCATATGGGATATCTACTGCGACTGGTATATCGAGCTGACAAAGCCGCGCATCCAGGCGGGCGGCGAATCTGCGGAGAACGCACAGCAGGTGCTCGTATGGGTAATGAGAGGTATGCTCGCGCTTTTGCATCCGTTCATGCCGTATATCACAGAGGAGATATGGCAGGCACTCACGGATGACGGCTCGATGCTGATACTCGAAAACTATCCGCAGTATGACGAAAAGCTCTGCTTCGATAAGGAGAGCACACAGTTTGAAAAGATAATCGCCGCTATACGTGCGGTAAGGAATCTGCGTTCGGAGATGAATGTCGCTGAAAAGGTAAAGGCAAAGCTCTATATCGAAACAGCAGACAGGGAGATATTCGAGGCGGGCAGGATGTTCTTTGAAAAGCTCGCGTCTGCGAGCGGGATAGAGACAGCAGAGAGCTTCGATCTTCCCGATACTGTCACTGCCGTAACGGACAGCGCAAGGATATTCATACCCCTCGACGATCTCGTTGACCGTGAGAAGGAGCTCGAAAGACTGAACAAGGAGAAGAAGTCCGTTCAGAAGGATATCGACTTCTCAAGCGGCAAGCTGAACAATCCCGGATTCATCTCGAAGGCTCCGGCTGCACAGATAGAGAACGAGAAGCAGAAGCTTGCTAAGGCGAAGGATAAAATGGAGAAGATAGAGCAGTCCATCGCCGCTCTCACCAGATAAATACGGCAGTGTGCAAAGCGTCCGCAGGCGGATCGTCCGCAGGCGGATCGTCCGCAGGAACAAATGAAAGGATGATGCTCTGCTATGACGGTGGATATCGTCGGGCTGGACAGGGAAAGAAGACGCGCCCGCAAAAGAAGAGCATGCTTTGAGGTGGCAGTGTCTGCCTTCGGCGGTGTCATGCTCGTGCTTTTTGCAGCCTCTCTGACACTGATGATTACAAGCGGCTCCGAGGCAACGGAAAAGCTCGTTGTTATGCTCATAGCCGGCGCTGCGGGCGCTGTTCTGTCCGTGGCTGCGCTGCTGCTGGGGTTCCGCCGTGAATACGGAGTGTTCCCGGGGCTGTCGTTCCTGATGATGAGCCACGAGCTGAAGACAGCGCCGTTCACCGCGGATATCGACAGCCGCACGGAGACGTTCCTGTCAAGGGAGCGCAGTGCCGCCGGAAGAGCGATAATACGCACACTGGCGTGCCGCAACAAGCTCTGTCTCGGTGAGCTCGATAAGGCATACGGCTATATCTCGTATGATAAGGGTCTTTTTTCAAAGAACAGCATCTATGAGATGAAATATCTTGTCTGCCTTATGGGATACTATGTCCTCTCGGGCAGCACCGATCACTTTGACGAGAGCTATTCACGGTTCACCACGCTCTATGAAAACAGAAAAAGAAAGACCTATGATATCTCGCTGCTCTGGCTGAGGGCGCGGCTGTTTGCCTCCTATCATAACAGGGAATGGACGAAATGCTCGGAGATATCCTGCGGGCTGGATGACCTTCTGGAGCATACCGACCCGGCAGGCAAAGCGGCAGTTGCGGAGCGCTCGCTAATAAGACTTCTTGCCGCCGCCTCCGATCTCGGACTGGGGCATTACGACAGGGCGATAGATAACTGCGCTATGGCGCACAACGCGGCTGGCTCGGCGTTTCTGAGCGAAAAAGCGGCGGAGATAACAAGGGATGCCCGTGCGGCGATAGCAGCAGAGGAAAAGGCTGCGCAGAGAAAGGACGATAGACTATAATAATCAATTTCACATATGACGAGCTGAAAATGGCAGCCGCAGGTGAAAAGCGGAGCAAAGCCCGCATGAAACGGGAAAGGACGATGCGCTTCACAGTGGTGTGCATAGCGGCTGCGTCGGTCGCGGTGATCGTATGTATACTGACAGGCTCTCCCGTGCTGCGGGCTGCGGCTGTCATAGCAGCGGGTCTTGCGGCGGCGGGGTATGGGCTTTCGGTGTATCTCGGCGGAAAAGCCTTCTCCGATGCGGAAAGAACGCTCGGCGAGGAGCCGTTCTCCAAAAGATCGGCGGAGCTTGTCAACGCCCGTCTCATGAATGAAAAGGACAGCAGGAAAAGAGCTGTGCTGCGCGATCTCGGATTCGCGGCAAAGCTGTATGACGGGGATTTCGTCTCGGCTTTCCGCTTTCTCTACCGCGATGAGGAGCTTTTTTCCGCAGACCGGGGCTTCGAGCTGATATATCTTTCCGACCTGATCGCGTACTATGTCCTCATGGGCAGCACGACGGGAGCAACGGAATATTCCGAGGAGGCGTACCGCAGCTTCGTGAGGATATTCAAAGAGGGCGGCTATAAGGGCAGATATGATATGATGCAGAGAGCGCTCGCCGTGGAGATGTATTCCGCCTATCACCATGAGGAATGGGCAGGATGCGCCGAGCTCGCCCTCTGGTGCGCGGATGAGGCGGGAGACGGAAAGGGACTTGCCGCCGCGCAGAGAACGGCTGCCCTGCTTTTTGCGGCAGAAGCAGAATGTTCGCTCGGAAATGCCGATAAAGCGCGTGCGCTCTGCGGAAGAGCGGCAGAAGAAGCGCCCGCACGGTATCTTTCGGACAGGGCGGAGAGCCTTATGAAAAAAATAAAAATGTTATCCGGAGAATGATGCGATATGGAACCCTTTGAAGTGTTGGATTTTATCGGTAAATACACCAAAAGCGGCAGAGCTGTGACCGATCTTTCACGTTTTTCCGAGCTTATGCGCCGTCTCGGCGACCCGCAGAGGAGACTGAGATTCGTCCATGTGGCGGGTACGAACGGCAAGGGCTCGGTCGTGAGGATGATCGCGGAAACGTTCAGGAGAGCGGGATACCTCACCGGGGAATATGTCTCGCCGTATATCTACCGCTATAACGACCGCATAAAGATCAACGGCGGCGAGATACCCGACAGGATGCTCTGCGATGTTGCGGAAAAGGTGATACCGATAATAAAGGACACCGGTGAGGCGGGGTATTCGCAGTTCGAGATCACGACAGCCTTCGCGTTCACCTATTTTGCAATGATGAAGTGCGATGTCGTCGTGCTCGAAACTGGTCTCGGCGGACTTCTCGACTGCACCAATATCATAGAAGACCCGCTCTGCTCGGTGATAACCTCGATATCCTTTGACCATACCGCCGTGCTCGGAACGGATATCACTTCGATAGCCCACCATAAGGCGGGTATAATAAAGCGCGGCTGTCCCTGTGTTATGCAGGCGGGCAATCCCCCCGAGGCGGTGCGCGAGGTCACTCATAAAGCGCATATCGAGAACGCTGAGCTCATCATCCCCGATGAAACGAAGATAAAGAACATAGTCAGCACCATATCCGGCAATGATTTCACCTATAAGGGGAAGAAATGGCATACCGCAATGGCGGGAAGGCATCAGGTATACAACGCCGTCACTGCGGTAGAAACGCTCATGCTCCTGTCGCAGCAGTACGATATCACGCCTGCGGATATCTATGACGGGATAGCCTCTGCCGATGTGCCTTCGCGCTGCCAGATAATACGCGGCAAGAACCCCGTGATAATACTCGACGGAGCCCATAATCCCGACGGGATAACGGCTCTTGCGGCTCTTCTTGACGGGATAAGGGCAGAACCCCGTGTGCTCGTGTGCGGTATGCTCGAATCCAAGGACTGGAAGGAATGTGCGCGTATCATATCGCATTGTGTCGATAAGGTCTACTGCGTGGACGGATTTTCGAGCGGTGCGGTGTTCGCTCCGAAGCTCGCGGAATGCTTCGGGAACGCCGAGGTATCGAGCCTGAGGGAAGCGTATTACAAGGCTGCGGTGTATGCGGGCGATAACGGACTTGTCGTTATCTCGGGCTCGCTGTATCTTGCGTCGGCGCTCCAGCGCTACGGCAATTACGGAGGATGAACCCATGACTGATGAAAAGATAGCACGTATCAACGAGCTTGCGCGGAGATCGAAGACGACGGGGCTTTCCGATGAGGAAAAAGCCGAGCAGAAGGCTCTGCGTGACGAATACCGCGCAGCCGTGAGGAGAAGCCTTGAAGGTCAGCTCGGTAATATAGAATTTGTCGATAAGAAGGAGAACTGATATGCCGAACGCTCCCGGATTTGATATATACAGTCTGAAAACGCCCTGCTATGTGGTGGATGAGGGACTGCTCGAAAAGAATCTGAAGCTGCTCCGTCAGGTCTGCGACACTGCGGGCTGTAAGATACTGCTCGCACAGAAGGCGTTCTCGATGTACAGCACCTATCCGCTGATATCACGGTATCTCGACGGCACGACCGCGAGCGGGCTCAACGAAGCGCGTCTCGGAAAAGAGGAATTCGGGAAGGAGACGCATATCTTCTCTCCCGCTTACCGCGATGATGAATTTGACGAGATAATATCGCTCTGCGACCATATCGTTTTCAATTCGTTTTCTCAGTGGAAAAAGTACCGTGACAGAGTGAGGGCTTCGGGCAGGGATATCGGATGCGGCATCAGGATAAATCCCGGCTATTCCGAGATAGAGACCGCTATCTATGACCCGTGCAGGAGCGGTTCGCGGCTCGGGGTCACTATAGACAACTTCCTCCCCGATGAGCTTGAAGGGATATCGGGACTGCATTTCCATACCATGTGCGAGCAGAACAGCGATACTCTCGAACGCACGGTATATGCTGCGGAAAAGAACTTCGGGCAGTATTTCGGGCGCATGAAGTGGCTCAATTTCGGCGGCGGACACCATATCACCCGCGATGATTACGATATCGAAAGGCTCGTCAGGGTGATAATGTATGTCAAGGAGAAATACGGAGTTGAAGTCTATCTCGAACCGGGCGAGGCAGTCGCGCTGAATGCGGGATTTCTTGTCAGCGAGGTGCTCGATATCACGCACAACGGCATGGATATCGCAATAATCGATGCATCGGCGGCGTGCCATATGCCCGATGTGCTCGAAATGCCCTACCGTCCGAATATCATCGGAGCAGGCGAGAGCGGCGAAAAGGCGCATACTTATCGTCTCGGCGCGGCGACCTGCCTTGCTGGGGATGTGATCGGCGACTATTCCTTCGACCGTCCGCTTGTCCCGGGCGGCAGGCTCGTTTTCTGCGATATGGCGATATATTCCATGTGCAAGAACAACACCTTCAACGGGATAAACCTTCCCGATATATACTACAACACCCGCGATGGCATGAAGCATATCAAAAGCTTCGGGTATGAGGATTTCCGAGCAAGGCTGTAGGTTAAGAATAATTACATAAATCCGCGTATTTCCGGACATTAAAAAACATAATTAAATTCAGAATTAATTTAACTTTCCCCTTATTGACAACCCGGCAGGTATGGTCTATAATACAAGATAATACATGAAAAGACCGATAACTATGCGCTTTGCCGCAATGTCTTGAAGGGAGGATCGACTGATGTCTATGCGAATCAATTCTGCCGAGACAAAAAGATCGACAATGCAGAAGGTCATAGTGATGAAGTGCGTGCGTGAGCTTGACAATCATCCCACAGCGGAGATGATATATGAAAGGGCTCACGAGGAATATCCGTCAATAAGCAGAGGAACGGTGATACGTATTCTCGAACAGCTCGTCATGAAGGGCGAGATGCTGAAGGTCAATGTAGAAAACGGCGAGCCCTGGTATGACTGCGCGATCACAAGGAAATACGAGGTCGTATGCAGAAAATGCGGAGCTGTCGGCTATGTTGAGCTCGATGAGGTGCCTCAGCTCGAAAAGCCGTATATGTATTCAAGGGGTGACGACGGCTTCATGATCGACGGATGTACCGTGCGCTTTCTGGGGTATTGCCCGGACTGTGCATCAGGTGAGAAAGCTATGTGACAAAGCAGGAAAAATGCAGAGGGGTTTGCCGCTCTGCATTTTTTATGCAGTGCGCTTTTACCCCGCGCCTTCCGGGAAATATCCCTGTTCGGAAACTTTATCATGATGTAATCGTTTAGCAATTCATGTGTTCTGCTCTGAGCATCCTTCGGTTGTGTGGTATTGCCTTAAAATACGAAAAAAATTTGGCGATAATGTCAATTTAATTAAAATGACTTTACTATTATTGAACAGTGTGGTATAATATATACAATATTGCAAGCAGATCTCCATACCGCTGGGGTATCGTAAAGGGCTGATAAGATGACGGATTACAAGCTGGTGAGGATGAAAAGGAAATCCATGTC
>JAILFE010000090.1 GCA_024697725.1 Oscillospiraceae bacterium | reverse complement strand
AAAGACGGCTGCAAGTGGTCTGACGGCACAACGGATGATATCACCGTTACATGGCAGATAACATCCGCACCCGTTACAAAGTACACGATATCCGCACCTGCGGGGATAACATTATCAACATCCTCCGCACAGCCGGGAGATACCGTGACAGTCACCATGAACGATCAGACTATCGCCGTGATCGCAGACGGACGTGAGATCGCAAGAGTAAGCGGCTATACCGGAACATTTACGATGCCTGCGGCAAATGTAACTCTTTCGGTCATCCCGACAAGCAATATGTTCGCAGGGAAGAACCCGAATTCGTATGTTTTCGTTTATGACGCAGACATGAATCAGAAAATGATGAGAGCCTCCAACACAGGCAGCATCACACTCAAGCTCGGCAGCGATAATGCCGGAAAGACCGTCACACTTTACGCGGAAAAGAAATCCACAAAGGAAAAGCTCGCAGAAGCGACCGCAGACAAGGACGGCAATGTAACTCTTGAAATAGGTTACGGCAAGAATTATACACTTGTTATCGTATAAAAATGCGGCAGGACAGTTTCGGCTGTCCTGCCGTTTTTTGGTGTTGATTTGTGTATAAAATGTAAAATTTGAAAAAGGGCTTGAAAATAATATCCGGATATTATACAATAACCTTGTAGACGGGTCGCAGTATCTGCACTCACATTTGAAAACGATTACAAGTCATGAGCGGTAACGCTCGGAATTTATATTTTTTGAATAAAGGAGAGCTGAAAATGAAATTTGCGGACGGATTCTGGCTTAACAGACACGGCTATGAGGTGAATTATGTTCAGCAGGCGTATGAAGTAAGGGCTGTAAAAAACGGCATCAACGTGCTTGCGGCGACGCAGTATATCCATAACAGGGGCATGACTCTCGGCGGTCCTGTGCTCGATATGACATTTTCTTCGTTCCAGAAGGACGTTATCAAGGTCTCGATCGATCATTACAAGGGTACAAATGATAATATCCCGAAATTCGAGCTTGATGAGGATCAGGGCTATTCTCCCGAGATCGTAGAAAATGAAAGTGAATGGCAGCTTATCTCGGGCGATACAAAGGTAGTCATCGCCAAAGACCACTGGAGCGTCTGCTATTATTACAAGGATAAGAAGCTCACCGGCGGTGCGTGGAGAGCGGCGTCTATAATAAACCAGAACAGACTGATGAAAAATGCCGAGATAGCGGCGACGGCAGACAATACTTTCTGGACAGCGCCCGCAGGGAACGGGACTACATATCTCCGCGAACAGCTGACCCTCTCGGTCGGTGAATGCATATACGGCTTCGGCGAAAAGTTCACGACCTTCGTAAAGAACGGTCAGACTGTCGAAACATGGAACAGCGACGGCGGCACCTGCTCCGACCAGTCATACAAATGCATACCTTTCTGCGTTTCCTCGCGCGGATACGGCGTATTCGTGAACTCACCCGGAATGGTCTCCTACGAGGTCGCGTCCGATACGGTATCGAAGCTGTCGTTCACGGTTCAGGGCGAGCATCTTGAATATTTTATCGTCGGCGGTGAGAACATCCGTGAGGTTCTCTCGAATTATACACTCCTCACGGGAAGACCTTCGCTCCCGCCCGCATATACCTTCGGGCTCTGGCTCACGACCTCGTTCACTACAAAGTATGACGAGGAAACGGTCACATCCTTTATCGACGGGATGGCAGAGCGCGATATCCCGCTTCAGGTATTCCATTTTGACTGCTTCTGGATGAAGGAATATCAGTGGTGTGATTTTGAATGGGACAAGAGGCAGTTCCCCGAGCCCGCCGGGATGCTTGCAAGGCTCAAAAAAGACAAGAAGGTAAGGATATGCGTCTGGATAAATCCGTATATCGCCCAGAGGAGCAGTATGTTCGATGAGGGCGTTAAAAACGGATATTTCATAAAGAACCGCGACGGCAGTACCTTCCAGTGCGACCAGTGGCAGCCGGGCATGGCTATCGTCGATTTCACGAATCCCGCTGCGTGCGAATGGTACAAGGATAAGCTGAGGAAGCTGTGCGATATGGGTGTGGACTGCTTCAAGACCGATTTCGGCGAGAGGATACCCACCGATGTGGTATATTACGACGGCTCCGACCCCGCGGCTATGCACAATTATTATACATATCTCTATAACAAGACAGTGTTCGAGCTGCTCGAAGAAGTCAACGGCAAAAACAAGGCGTGTCTTTTTGCACGCTCGGCGACTGTCGGCGGACAGAAATTCCCCGTACACTGGGGCGGCGACTGCTCCGCGGAATATACGTCTATGGCGGAAACGCTCCGCGGCGGACTTTCGCTCTGCATGAGCGGCTTCGGCTTCTTCAGCCACGATATGAGCGGATTCGAGGCTACTGCAACACCCGATATCTACAAGCGCTGGGCGGCGTTCGGACTGTTCTCATCGCATTCCCGCCTGCACGGAAATTCCTCCTACCGCGTGCCGTGGCTCTTTGACGAGGAATCGGTCGATGTGCTGCGCTTCTTCACCAAGCTCAAGGGCAGGCTCATGCCGTATATATGGGCTCAGGCGATAAAGACCCACGAGACCGGCGTTCCCATGATGAGGGCAATGGTCATCGACTATGCGGATGACCCTGTATGTCTGTATCTCGACAGGCAGTATATGTTCGGCGACGATATACTTGTCGCTCCGATATTCAATGATGAAGGCACGGCGGAATACTATCTCCCCGAGGGCGTATGGACGGATATCATTTCCGGGAAGAAATACGAAGGCGGAAGATACTATAACGAAAAGTATGACTATATGTCGCTCCCGTGCCTTGCAAGACCGAACAGCATAATAGCATACGGTGATTTCGAGCGCGATTTTGAATATGATTATCTTGACAATGCGGAATTTGTGATATATGAGCCTGCCGAGGGAGTGGAATGCTCATGCAGCATATACGATACCGAGGGGAACAGTATATTCACGATAAAGGCAGTCCGCAAAGGGAATACTGTCGAGGTAAATTATACCGAAACAGACAAGAGCTTCAAGCTCAGGGTCTCGGGCAGGGACGCCGTTGAGATAAGCGGCGGCAGCAGTACTGTCATAGAGCTCTGATCGGGGAGCCTCCGCTGGAATCCCGCGGCGGGGAGCTCCCACTGGCATCCCGCGGCGGGGAGCCCCCGCTGGCGTCCCGCGTTGTCAGTGAATATAAGCTGTTTTGCTGCGACCGCGTTTGTTACTTGACAAGGACACTGTCATCCATTTGCGAGTAATGTAAGCAGGAACGTCTGGAATATACCGAATAAGGGTTTTACAATATCCGCAGTATTTCCGTTGATATACTGCCCTCTGTAAAGCTGCTCCGCAGCCTAAAGCCGCAGAGCGGCTTTACAGAGGGCAGTATGACGTAGCGCTTGCGGCATTTTATGCCGCACCGCCGTCTTTGACGGCTGATTTCAAAATGTCTTTCAGACATTTTGAAATAGCGCGTAGTATAACGGAGATGCTGCGGATATTTTTGCGGCATAATATCCTTCATGGATACATATATATAGTGTACGCTCGATAGCAGTATTTTATATACAGATCGCAGAATACAATATGATATATACGGAGGGTATTATGAAAAAGAAGCATATACTTCTGCCTGTGGTGATATTTGCCGCCGCTGTGGGGATAATAGTCGCTGTGAGCATGATGCTGGCGGATAAAAAGACTGATGCTCCCGCGATGCCGTCCGAATCATACCGGGTGGGATTTCTCAACGAACACGGACTGATAGTATCACCGGATGTGAAAAGAGAGGAGATAACCATACCGGAGGAATTCGGGGATGTGTATTCGGAGTACAACGAATTGCAGCTCCGGCAGGGGTTCGATCTTTTGCCGTACAAGGGCAGAAAGGCTGTACTGTATTCCTACAGGGTGCTGAATTATCCGATGCACAGCGAAAATGTCGTTGCAGACCTTATAGTATGCGACGGTGTGCTGATAGGGTGCGATGTTTCGCTCGATGAGGAAAACGGATTTGTACGACCGATAATAAACAACGGATAATCACAGCTTGTAAAGAGATGTACTTTACAGTAAAAAATCGGACATAAAGGTGTAATATCGGGACAAAATGTGCGCCTAAAAACGGCTTTTGTGCAATCGGCACAAATTATGTGCCGATTTCGGCAAGAATTTATATCTTACAGACAGCATTTTTTTTGAAAAATGACTGTACCTTTTGAAAAATGTGTGATATAATAGTAATACGGTTGTAAGCAGACTGTATTTATATAGTTACAATTTGTAACCTGCCATTACAAGCAGTTATATATGATCGCTTGTAATGAGATATTCTTTACAGAGGCTGCTTATTATACCGATACAAGCATCACGGATGTTGCGGCGAACGGCAGGGACAAGATCTTGTCTGCTGTGCGTATGCCGTTTTTGAAACAGAGAAAAAGGAAAGAGGATAAACCAAATGAACTATAAAGCGAGACAGATCGCTGCCGCAGTACTGACTGCTGTTATGCTTTCGGGATGCGGTGCTGCCGTTGGTGATGATACACTGCCCGAGCTCCCCGTAGTAGACAAGATAGAGGGTGAATCGGTGGCGGTATCCTCTCACAGTGCGGTAGCATATGATCCCGGGAAAGAGGATGTTTTTTCGGAGACTGCTGCCCCCGAGACCACCGCTGCGGCAAATACCTCTTCGGGAGCTGCGGAAGAGACAGAGACCGATGAAGAGGATGCACAGATCACTGTCAGTGAGGAAGAAACAGCTGCCGGGAAGGATTATTACGACGAAAACGGCGAAAAGCTCGCATTTGATTTTCTGCCCGAGTATGACGAGGATTTCTTTGCCGGCGATCTGTTCATCGGCGATTCGATAACGACCGGTTTTTCCGGATATGGTATCCTTGATGAAAAGAATGTTTTCGCTAAGATAGGGCTCAATCCGCTCACGGCTCTCGATACACCTATCGATACAGCGGACGGTGAAAGACTGCTCGCCGAGGAGATATCCGAGACCTGCCCCAAGCGCGCATATATAATGCTCGGCTCGAACGGCATATGCTGGCTCGCTTGCAGCAATATGCTCGATGCGATAAGCGATATCGCCGACGAGATCAGAGAAAAAAGCCCCGATACAGAGATAGTCTGCCTTTCGATACCTCCCGTCACCAAGGAATATGACGACGAGGAGACCGAGCTTGAGGTCATGGAGAAGATAAGGGACTATAATTCCAGACTTGAAGAGATGTGCGGTGAAAAGGGTCTGACCTATATCGATATAACTACTATGCTCGAAGATAACGACGGATATTTCGTATACTACTATGCGGAAACGGACGGCGTTCACTTCAAGCCCACAGCATACAAGATGCTGCTCAGCAAGATACAGTATACCCTCAGCTGACGAAAATAAGACAATATTCCCGCAAGCCGCACAGGTTGCGGGAATATTTTTGGCTCTTTCATTAGAATATGACCGCCGTCTGCAAAATCATGCAGGAAACGCGGTCATTACAGAACAGCTATTGTTTATTATCAACGCCGCGATTTGCCCGCGGGGGCTCCCCGCCGGGAATATTTTTGGCTCTTTCATTTTGACCCGGAGGGTCTCGGATATGGAAAATGATCGCAGTAGAAACTATCAGAAGGAACTTGATTCGCTGATATCACAGATACAAAAAAATGGCACTGTGCCGCGCCTGCTGCTGCACTGCTGCTGTGCGCCGTGCTCGTCTTATGTGCTGGAATATCTTACCGAATATTTTGAGATAACGCTTTTATATTATAATCCGAATATATTCCCCGAAACGGAATATATCAAACGGATAAACGAGCTGAAAAGGCTCGTAGGCGAAGTGGAGTATAAAAATCCAGTCAGCTTTGCAGAGTGCAGCTATGACGGAGAAAAGTTCATTTCCGCCGTGAAGGGGCTGGAGGACTGCCCCGAGGGCTCGGAAAGATGCTTCGTATGCTATGAGCTTCGGCTGCGCGAGGCGGCGGAGGCGGCAAAAAATGGCGGCTTTGACTATTTCACCACGACCCTTTCGATAAGCCCCTATAAGAATGCCGTAAAGCTGTGCGAGATCGGTGAAAGGCTCGCGCAGGAATACGGTGTGAAATATCTTCCGTCCGATTTCAAGAAAAAGGGCGGATATCTGCGCTCGATACGTCTTTCCGAGGAATACGGGCTCTATCGGCAGGATTACTGCGGATGCGTATACTCAAAGGCGGAGCGAGAACGCAAAAAAGCCGGAAAAGCACAGTCACAGATATGATGCCGGGGAGGTATTGTTTTGGAGCTTTGGGATGTATATGACGGATGCATGGAAAAGACAGGGCGCACCCATGTCAGGGGAGAGAAGATGCCCGAGGGGGATCATCATATAGTCGTGATGATATATCCCGTGAACGACCGCGGCGAGATACTGATACAGAAGCGCTCGGCAGCGACGAGAAATCCGCTGCGCTGGGCGGAAACGTGCGGCTCGGCGATAACGGGAGAGACTGCGGCTCAGGCGATGCGCCGCGAGCTTTCCGAGGAGCTGGGGCTCTGTGCGGATGCGGAAAATACAGAGCTTTTGTCTGTTGAGAAAAGGAAAGCGAGCTTTCTGTTCACCTATATAATGCGTACTAATGCCGATATCTCCGAGCTGCGCCTTCAGGAAGAGGAGGTCGCCGAGGCAAAATGGGTGACGGCGGATGAGCTGACAGAAATGATAGACGGCGGGGAATTCCTTCTCAACGAAAAAAGCCCCGTGTATGAGATAATGGAAAAAATACGGAGAGAACACGATGCTTGAATACATAGATTCGCACGCACATTATGATGATGCCGCGTTCGATGAGGACAGATACGAAACTATCGAAAGGGTACACGCAGGCGGTGTGATGAGGATAATAAACATCGGCTGCACCGAGGAGAGCAGTCTTGCATCGCTCGGATTTGCGGAAAGATATGAGTATGTTTACGCCGCAGTCGGGATGCATCCCGAAAATGTCGATGATGTGAAAGAAGGATATATCGACAGGCTGAAAGAAATGTGCGGAAACGAAAAGGCAGTCGCTGTCGGGGAGATAGGTCTTGACTATCATTACGAAGGCTTTGACCGCGAAAAGCAGCAGAGGATCTTTGCCGAGCAGCTCGAACTGGCAGATACGCTAGGGCTGCCGGTCATCGTACATTCCCGCGATGCGGCTATGGATACGCTCGATATACTGAAAAAATACCGTCCGAAGGGAGTCATGCACTGCTTCAGCGGCTCGCCCGAAACGGCGGAGGAGGTGCTGCGGCTCGGGATGTATCTCGGCTTTACAGGGGCAGTCACCTTCAAGAACGCAAAACGCGCCGAAAAGGTGTTGAGTATAGTCCCTGTGGACAGGCTCCTGCTCGAAACGGACTGCCCGTATATGGCACCGGAGCCTCATCGCGGAAAAAGATGCGACAGCAGTCTTATAGTGCATACTATCGCAAGGATAGCAGAGATAAAGGGCATGACAGTAGAGGAGGTCGCTTCTGCCGCCACGGAAAATACCTACAGGCTTTTTGAAAGGATGAAACAGCATCCGTAAATGAACAGGCTCAGATTTACAGACGGGATACGCGACAGCATACCTATAGCGCTCGGATATCTGTCGGTGTCGTTCGGATTCGGGATAATGGCGTCGGGAGCGGGACTTTCTCCGCTCACGGCGGCGCTGATATCGTTATGCAATGTCACCTCGGCGGGACAGGTCGCGGGACTCAGCGTTATGACGGCGGGAGGGACATTGTTTGAAATGGCGCTCACTCAGCTTGTTATAAATATGCGCTATGCGCTGATGAGCCTTTCTCTTTCGCAGAAAATGGACAAGAGCTTTACGATACCGCACAGGCTTGCTTCATCGTTTTTCATAACGGACGAGATATTCGCAGTTGCGGCGGGAAAATCTTGTGATATCAACAAAAAGTATATGTACGGGCTTGGTATACTCCCCGTATTGTCATGGACATCAGGAACGCTTCTCGGCGCAGTTGCGGGAGAGCTGCTCCCCGAAGCGGTGAAGAACGCTCTCGGAATAGCGATATACGGTATGTTCGTGGCGATAGTGATACCCGCATCGAAGAAATCTGCGGGAACTGCGGCGGTGGTCGCTGCCGCAGTGGCGATAAGCTGCGCTATGAAGTATATACCCGCATTCAGCTTCATATCTCCGGGCTTTGCAGTGATAATATGCGCTGTTGCGGCAGCACTTGCGGGAGCGGTATTCTTTCCCGTGCCGTCCTCTGATGACAAGGAGGCGGAATAATGAGCACGATGATCTATATAGCGGTCATGGCGGGGGTCACGTATCTGATAAGGATGCTCCCGAATGTCATATTCCGCAAAAAAATAACCTCGCCGCTTATTAAGAGCTTTCTCTACTATGTTCCCTATGCGACACTCGGCGCGATGACGATACCCGCGATATTATATTCAACGGGGGATATCATCACAGCTGCGGCGGGACTCACAGTTGCGGTGATATTGTCGCTGAAGGAAAGGTCACTCATCGAGGTGGCAGTTTCGGCGTGCGCGGCGGCATATATCACGGGGCTTCTTCTGCGGCTCACAGAAATAGTGCATTAGTAATAGATCCCTTAGTAATAACAAATAAAATCCGCCTTTGCACAGGGCGGATTTATTATATTTCGGACAAATTTCACGAAATCTCTTAACAACCGGGAAATAATGTGATATACTTATTTCGTATATTGATTTGTGACAGTTCCGAACGGAGGATATAAATTGAGCAGATACAGCAATGATGAAGCCGCTGACAGCGGCAGATACAGAAGTACGGGGAATAAGGGCAGAAGGCGCAGGAAGAAGAAAAAGGTCAATCCCGTAAAGCGCGTCTTTGCGGTGATAGGCACGACACTTCTCTCACTTGTGCTGATCATGCTCATAACCGGCTCAATACTTGCGGCTGCGCTGACCGTATATGTCATGAAATTCGTCGAGAACACCTCGGTGGATATAAATCTTGAGGGTCTTGATGAATCGTACAGCACATTTATCTACGGCTATGACGACAACGGCAATGCAGTCGAGATCGAAAAGCTCAGCCGCAACGCCGACAGGATCCCGATAGAGCTCGATGTGGTGCCGCAGCACGTCCGCGATGCGTTCGTATATACGGAGGATGCGCGTTTCTACGAGCACAACGGCGTTGACTGGAAGCGTACTATGGGCGCCTTCATCAACGAATTTCTCCATATGTGGAGAAAACAGGGCGGTTCGACCATAACACAGCAGCTCGTCAAGAACATAACCAGGGACGATGCCCAGAACTGGGACAGAAAGATGCGTGAGATCATCCGTGCGAGCCAGCTCGAACGCTACTGCACAAAGGATGCGATACTCGAAGCGTATCTTAACTACATCGGCTTCGGCGGCAATACATACGGTATCGAAGCGGCATCCGTAAAATATTTCGGAAAGCGCGTTTCCGAGCTGACCATAGCGCAGGGCGCGTGCCTTGCGGGTATACCCAAGAGCCCGAACACTATAAATCCGTGGGCTAACCCCGAGGCGTGCCTTGAACGCCAGAAGGTCGTGCTTTCAAATATGCTCGAATATGGCGCTATCTCTGAAAATCAGTACGAGGCGGCGTGCGAGGAGGACGTGGGGTTCCTGAAAGCGGGAGAAAAGGTACAGGGCGATTATTCCGCCAATTCCTACGGTATGCAGAGCTGGTTCTCGGATATGGTAATAGACGATGTTGTGCATGATTTCATGGATATGTACGGCATAAGCTACGAAGAAGCGAGCGACAAGCTTTACAACGGCGGATACAAGATATATTCCACCGTTGATCCGGAGATGCAGCTCGAGATCGAAAAGAAATATCAGGATTACCGTACATTTTCAAGCTCCGTGCGCAGCAATCCGCCCCAGTCCGCATTCATGGTCATGGACTACAAGGGCAATATCCTTGCTGTTGCGGGCGGCGTCGGTGAAAAGGAAGGCGACAACATCTGGAACAGAGCCACGATGTCCAAGCGTCAGCCGGGTTCCTGCCTGAAACCGATAAGCGTTTACAGCTACGGCATAGAGCATGATCTTATCAATTATTCGACAGTGTTCGAGAACAGCCCTATCGAGATAGAGGACGAAGAGGATTCCACCAAGAAGCGTCTGTGGCCCCGCAATTACAGCGAAGATGATGAGGATATGGGCTGGGATCACGAGAACTATTACACCTTCCAGGCGCTTGAACGCTCACTGAACACCGTTCCGGCACAGCTTGCGGAGCGCGAGGGACCTGATAATCTCGTATCCTTTGTACAGAACAAATTCCAGATATCCACGCTGAACGCTCTCGACGCGCATCTTTCGCCTATG
>JAILFE010000057.1 GCA_024697725.1 Oscillospiraceae bacterium | reverse complement strand
CGCCCATATCGAGCTTTTCGAGGCTCTTTGACGAGCTGTATTTCTCTATAAGGATCTCAGCGTCGTCGGTGAACCTGCCTTTGTCGATATCCGCCGGGGGAGTGCCCATTGCAAGCGCCGCATCGACGAATTCGCCGGTGTCCTTTTTCAGGAATGCGAGTATCACCGACTGCACGCTGTCGATACTGCTGCTGCTGAGCCTGCCTATCATACCGAAATCTATCCAATAAGGGATGCCGCCGCTTATCATGATATTGCCCTGATGCGGGTCGCCGTGGAATATGCCCACATCTAGCACCTGATGTATGTAATTCTCGACTATCGTCTTGCCTATCTCATTGCAGTCAATACCGTCTTCAAGAGCCTTGTCCCGCTTTGATATCGCATAGCCGTCGACATAGGTCATCGTGAGTATGCGCTCGGTGGAAAGCTCGTCGATTATCGACGGGCAGGATATCTTATCCTCGTTTTCTATGCATTCGCTGCGGAATATCCTTGTGTTCTCCGCTTCCACGCGGAAATCTATCTCATCCTCGCTGACCCTTGCGAGCTCCTTTATCACGGATACGAGATCGAGAGTGCTGCCGTTGTCCGTTTCGGTGGCGGCATTTGCGACCTGCGCTATCTTTTTGAGCATATCGAGATCTTCGCGCATCATATCGGCGACATTCGGGCGCTGTATCTTGATGACCACCCTTGTCCCGTCCTTGAGCCTGCCGTAATGCGCCTGTGCTATGGATGCCGAACCGAGCGGCTCATCCCTGAATTCGGAGAAGAGCTCGTCGATCTTCTGCCCTGTTTCCTGCTCGATGACCGCCCTGACCGTTGCGGCTTCGAGCGGCTTGACATTGCTCCTGAGCTTTGCGAGCTCCCGGCAGTAGCTTTCGGGGAGTATATCGCTGCGCCCCGACATTATCTGACCGATCTTCACGAAGGTGGGACCGAGGTCTTCAAGAGTCGTGCGCATCTCCTCGGGCGTGAAGCCGTTTATGTAGAAATTGTGCCTTGTGAAAACGCCGAGTATCTCGGCATATCTTTTCTTTCCTCTTACGCGCTTCGGCTTTTTTTCGGTGATGCTCTTTGATTCACTCATTGCTCTCATCCTCCCCGAAGCTCTTTACCGGCCACAGCCAGATAAGGCTTATCAGCGTGAGCAGCGCCGAATAGAGTATGGATACTCCCATAACAGTCATATTCGCCTTCACACTGCCCTGCCACGGATTGAAGAAAGCGGCTGCGCCGAAAACTATGAGGAACGACGAGAGCATCGCAAGCACCCACCAGCCCCTGCGTCCCGAACGGCGCGCATAGGCGAAGGTGTGATATATCCCGTACAGCCCGAGTATCACGGGGAGTGTCCCGACGAG
The DNA here is from genome assembly GCA_024697725.1 of Oscillospiraceae bacterium. Lineage (GTDB taxonomy): Bacteria > Bacillota > Clostridia > Oscillospirales > Ruminococcaceae > RGIG4694. Next base: position 1,409 of record JAILFE010000057.1, on the reverse strand, counting down.
CAGCGATACTATGTCGATAAAGAGATTTTCAAATATCAGCAGCGCCGCTCCCGCGACGGCTGTGAGAAGTCCGGCAGCGAGCCTGATATGATGTATCAGCGCCTGCTTGCTGCCGAGAAATTCAAATACCGAAAGGCACGACCAGACAAGAAGGATGAATCCGGTCACTTCTCCGAGGAAGGGGATATATCCCTCCGGGATTATCATAAGGACTATCCCCGAGAGCATGAGGGTTATCCCCATCATAACCGTTGTGCGCTTGAGCTTGTCAAGCTCCTTGAATAGCATATATATCTGCTCCTGTCACTATGTTAAAGTCAGAACTCTCAGAGCTTCAGATAGCCTCTTTCGGCTATCGCTTCAAAATCTTGTGTGAGACTGAGCGAGGAATCCACGATGATATCATCTATATCGTCCCATACGTCCCGAAGCGATGCCCCGCCGATCAGCGGTGCATCCATAAGCTCCTTTATACTGCGGAATAATGTCTCTCCGCCGCCGTTCCCGATGCCGCACTTTTGGAACGACACATTGTCATTGTATTTTATTATCATATATCTTTCACTGCGGCTTGCGAATATTATCTCAAATTCAGGTTCGAGCGCCTCTTTGAACTGCGTGAAGGTGATTATAAAGCTGTCGCGGTCTATCATTGCGGTTCCTTCCTTTTTCCGATGCAGAATGCGGTCAGTGCCGCCGCAAAAAGCATAATGCTGAATATCTGATTGGCTGTTATGAGCTTCGATACATGGTCATATCTCAGAAAATCGAGCAGGAGCTTTGCCGCTGCCACGGTCATCAGGGTGAAATGTGAGATATATCTTTTCTCCCGCAGTGTATGGCACACGAGGAACATTATAAGGAATACCGCCGTTTCTGCAAGCTGTACCGGGAAAAGCGGTATCCCCAGCCCGTCCGGGTAGGTGACCGATAACGGTCCGTCATACGGTATCCCATAGCAGCAGCCCGCGAAAAAGCAGGCGGTCTTGGAAAGTCCGTATATCAGCGGCAGCGAAAGGACAGTATATTTTATAACATTACCGTTTTCGGGCAGTATCCTTTCAAATATCAGCGCCGCTGCGACGGTTCCGGCAAGTCCGCCGTAGGACGAGAGGCCCGCCGTAAAGATATTCCCCGAGGAAGGATCGGTGATAACGGTATAGAGCTTCCCCGATACGATTGCAAACGGCAGGAACATTATGAAATAGAGCAGTATATCTCTGCTGCGGCAGCCCGCACTTCTGAGCGAGCGGTATATGTATATCGTGCCGGCAGCCAGTGAGAGCAGTATTATTATCCCGTACAGCGGGAACGTAGGTCTGTGTATTATCATCAGCCGGGGCAGTGGTTGACGCATTCATTGCAGGCGATCATACATGATACGACCGCTATTATGGTGAGTATGACCG
>JAILFE010000036.1 GCA_024697725.1 Oscillospiraceae bacterium | reverse complement strand
GAGAAAAAGCTGCCGTTAAGATCGACACACGCCCCGACGCCGCTGAGTGACGGACCGAATATCATTGCGGAGCTGTCGAGCTGCTTGACCGCCTCGGAGAGTTTGGCTGAATTTCTGGAAAACTGCGAGGGGTCGAGCTCTCCCAGTTCCAGCACGGGGAAATTCTCATCCCATCGGTCGGGCTCGGAATCGAGGAAATAGCCGTCGATGCCGCCCTCTGCGGCTGTGCCGTATTTATTCATCAGGTATGCGGCGTATTCGTCGATATATACTATACCGTCCTCGGTATCGGGAAAGGTGAGATAGGAATCGTCCTTGGAGAACGAAACGACGTCCCAGCGCTCGGAGCGGTCGATGCTCCTGTTCACGACGCCGAGCGCGTCCGCCGATACATAGCCCATCATCTGGAGATTTACGAGCCGCACGGGGATATTGTAGCGGAACGCTTTTGTCATGAGATTGTCGGTATATAGCGCAGGCGTGTCCCATTCGTCCTCGTTGAAATTCTCGATGAGCGCGATGCCGTTTTCGTTCTTGCCGTGTGCGCCGTCGTTTGAATAGTTGGATTCCCAGTTGTAGGAGGAAAGCACCGCGCCGTACTGCCTGAGCACGGTAGCGCCGGATATGTCGCCCTTGTCGTTTATACCGTAGATGTAGGGGCTGATTATGGCTGCGGGCTTGTCGGCGCGTATGCGCACTGTCACAGCTCCGGTATCGGCCGTCACGGGTGCAGCCGAGATGCTGCCGCCGTATAAAGACATCATTGCCGTCAGAGCAAGCGCAGTACACAATATCCGTCTGCCTGTCGTATTCATCCGTGACAGCTCCTTTCGTCAGTCTGCGGGGGAGAGTGCTCCCGTGAAAAATACCGTGCCGATGAGTACCGCCATAACGAGCAGGTCGAGCAGCAGGAACACAACGATATACTTGTTCGGCTCGGACTTTGAGGTAGCAGAATAGAGCCGCATCGAGATCACGCTCGCAAGCGATGCGATAGGTGTGCCTGCTCCCGCGATATTTGCCCCGAGCACCACTGCGCGGGAATTTTCGGTGAACGCCGATGTGACAGCCGATGCGGGCAGACTGCTTATGATCTGACTGAGCAGCAGTGTCACGGTAAATTCGCGGCCGCTTATCATATCCTCTATGAATCTGCGGACAACTCCGTTATGGCGGATATTACCTGCGAATATGAAGAAGAAGACGAATGTCAGCAGCAGGCTGTAGTCGATACGTCTGAATGTCTTCGGCTCCATTATCACGAGCACCACGCATACCGATGCAAACACCGTGAGCATATCTATTATCTTGAACACCGAGAATACCGCCAGCATGAAGAGCAGACCGTATACCCACAGGTATGACGGGTTCGTTATCTTCGGGCGGACGGAGGCATCGAATTCGATCTCCCTGTCCTTTATGAAAAGGCAGAGCACGATGACTATACACAGGCTGGCAGTGCCGAGCGGCAGCATATACGAGAAGAACTGCCGCGGTGCGAGACAGTAATAGTTATAGAGATAAAGGTTCTGAGGGTTGCCTATCGGAGTGAGCATACTGCCGAGATTTGCGGCTATCGTCTGCACCGCAACGGCGTATATCACGCAGGATGCCGGCAGCCCCGAAAAGAGCGTCAGCGTGAACGGCACGAAGGTGAGTATCGCGCCGCTGTTTGTCATGAACATCGAAAAGAAGAAGGTCATGACAGTGAGCATCAGCATCAGGGGTCTTGTGCGGTGTGTGATGCGCAGGAGCATCCCTGCCGCCGCCGAAAAGAGCCCTGTCTCCGAGATGCCGGTGACCGTTGCCATGAGGGAGAAAATCAGACCTATCGTGTTTGTGTCGATATATTCGGAATAGTTCGTCACAGGCACGAAAAGGCAGGATATCGCCGCAGCTGCGAACGACAGCACCAGCAGCATCTCTTTTTTCAGTACCGAGCTTATTTTATCTTTCATTTGTCACTCATCAGTCCAGTACGGTAATATTGTTATGTTTCATTCTGATTTCCCGGAGAGCATCCCCGCCGAAACGATAATGCTGTCCCCGTTTGATTCTATGATCGCAAGGGCGTTCGAGCCGTCTGTGGAGTAGATACAGAGCATATCGTCTTTATCTATCCTCTTGACCTCCGCAAAGCCGTGAGATAGGCTGTCCTTTTCGATATCCGTATCCGCAAGAGCTGTCTCATCGGCGGATATGCCGATCTTTGTGCAGATACCGTCCTCGAATATCCATATGTAATTATAGCCCCTGTCATCGGTGCCGTAGGTTATGATGCCGAGATCGCCGCTGTCGTAATACGGGATATCCGCAAGCGCAGCCTTTACGGTCTTTTCCTTCATGCCGAGAGCTCTCATCGTCCAGAAATCGGCATAAAGCTCGTCCATCTTCCATTTTTCGGCGGGCTTTTCGACCAGCGAGCCGTCCTTGTTGAAGGTATACGCCTTTCCGTCGATCATTATCGACTTGTCGGCGCGCATCCTGCCGTCCCTGCCGAAATAGTATCTTTTCCCGTCGATAGTCTTCCAGCCGGTCGCCATTTTGCCGTCTTTTTCAAAATAATATGTGATATCGTTTATCACTGTCCAGCCGCTGGCTTTGCTGCCGTCCTCTTCGATATAGTAGTAATAGCCGTTCTTATCGTGGCGCCAGCCCTGTTTTTCGGCGGATGCGGTGACTCCTGCGAGCGGTGTCAGCGCGATCGCTGCCGCGAGTGTCATAGCGGATAATGCTTTTATGGTGATCTTCATTTGTTTTTCTCCTTTAGCGCAGACATTTGACAGGGCAGTATCCGTAAATGACCGCCCGATATCCATTATACTATTCTATCATTTACAAGGGAAAAAGTCAAGCGGGGAGAAAGGTATGTTTGTAAAAAAATGCGGCGGGGAGCCAAGTCAGGTATTTTTATGAAAAGCTATTGACAAAACAGTGAAGCAGTGGTATACTTGTGATATGATAAATCCTGTGAGCAAGGGCAAGTAGCCGTAATGTCGGCATTACAGAGAGCCTCGGGCGGTGTGAGCGAGGTATGTACGGTCACGGTGAATGGACTTGTGAGGAGCCGGGTGAAATAACAGTCAACAACATTAGAAATTGTACATTCGGTCAAGCAAAGCTTTGCATATATGAGCTTTGCGCAGAGTGAATGCAACGATCACAATGTCGTTTACTATAGAGTATCCCGCGCCGCGTTTCCTGCGTCAGTGTGAGAGAGGGATATTAGAACCTGCCGGGTTCCAAGTCCTTCGGAGAGGCGGCATCTGCCGCGAAATCGGGTGGCACCGTGAATAATATGAACTATTCGCCCCGATACAGTAGTATTGATATTGCTGTGTCGGGGCGTATTTTATTATGCGTCTGTACGGCACGGCGGAAATTTGTATGAAAACGGAGAGATCATCATGGAAGGAAACGAGAGGAAAAAGGTCATTCTCAGCGGGATACAGCCCTCGGGCGCGTTCACGCTCGGGAACTATGTCGGAGCTATCAGGAACTGGGCAAAGCTCCAGGATGAATACGACTGCCTTTATATGGTGGCGGATATGCACGCTATCACCGTAAAGCAGGAGCCCGCAAAGCTGCGCAGGAACACGCTCGATGCATATGCACTGCTGCTTGCCTGCGGTATAGATGCGAAGGAATCGGTGCTGTTCATACAGAGCCATGTCCCCGCACACGCAAGGCTGAACTGGCTGCTTGCGTGCAGCACTCAGTACGGCGAGCTTTCGAGGATGACGCAGTTCAAGGACAAGTCGGCAAAGCATCCCGACGATGTGAACGCGGGGCTTTTCACCTATCCCGTGCTCATGGCGGCGGATATACTCGCGTATAATGCCGATCTCGTTCCCGTGGGAGCGGATCAGACACAGCACTTGGAGCTTGCAAGGAACATCGCGCAGAGGTTCAATCACCGCTACGGCGATCTGTTCAATCTCCCCGACGGATATATCGCTCCGAAGGGCGCAAAGATAATGTCGCTCGCAGACCCGACAAAGAAGATGTCCAAATCGGACGAGAACCAGAACGGCGTGGTATACATCCTCGACGACAAGGACACGATAATGCGCAAGTTCAGGCGTGCCGTTACCGACAGCGAGGCGTGCGTGCGCTTTGCCGAGGGCAAGGACGGCATAAACAACCTCATGACGATATATTCCGTAGTTACCGGCAAGACCAACGAGGAGATCGAGCGCGAGTTCGACGGCAGGGGCTACGGCGACCTGAAGACAGCAGTCGGCGAGGCTGTGGCAGACCACCTTGCGCCGCTCCGTGAGGAATTCAGCCGCATAGCCGCAGACAAGGCATTCCTCAGCGAGAATTATGTCGAGGGCGCAAGAAGAGCGGCGGCTATCGCCGACAGAGTGACCGCAAAGGCATACAAGAAGGCGGGCTTTGTCGATCCGAGGGGATAAAGGCGGGGGCGCCCCCGCTGGCGTCTCGCGTTGATAGTGAATAATAGTTGTTCTGTTTTCCCGCGTTTCTTACGATGAGAGGAACAAACGCTTTCCGCTAACATCGTGATAAAGTTTAGCTCAAGCCTTTTCAAAGGCTTGCAGGTTTCCAAAGGGCAGCGCTTGGTCAACAGTATCTTCGATACTGTTGACCATGGTCGCACGCCCCGCAGGGCTCGAAACTCCCCTCACACAAAGAGCTCCGCAAGGGGGTGAATTGAAAGATGTTCCGAAGGAACATCATAGTCCGAGTGGACTGTTTTGAAAGAGGGGGGATGGTCAACAGTATCAAAGATACTGTTGACCTGCGATAGAGGGCGTCCCCCTGAGATGCCTTAAAGTAAATCAAAAGCCTTACGCGATTGCCTTTCAAGAAATCAATAATTGCTGATATAAACAGAAACGCCGCAGTATTTCCGAAAAAGGAAATACCGCGGCATTGTTATGCTGTGAGAGGATCACTTGTTCCCGCCGAAAAGTCCGCCCAGCTTGGAAAGACCCTCGCCGATATTGTCGGCAGTGAGCTTTGCCTTTATACCGTCGATAACGGGTGCGAGCTTTTCCTCGGGGAGATCCTGACCGGTGAGCTGTTCGAGAGCGCCTACCGGGTCGCTCATGAATTTTGCCTGAAGATCCTTGTCGTTCTTGATCTTGTTGACTGCATCTTCGATCATCTGTCTGATATCCATAATATTCCTCCTGTGATAAATAAAATATTATATCTCCTTTATCGCCGCATCACCGCAGGCGCAGGTGTTTTTCGGCGCATCTGTCGATAAGCTCGTATATCGTGTCGTTGATATCGGAAAAAGTATATCCGAGCATAGTAGCCTTCTGCACATTGAGAGTATATGACGACATACCGTTATAGGGAGCGGGGTCGCCGTCGGCGGTGAGGAAGGCGCGTTTCTTGTATTTCTTTTCGATATAGCGGAAGATATCGCCCATAGATACAGTACCTCTGCCGCAGCCGTTGATAGCGCCGCAGATATCGGTCTCGGCAAGGCGAGCCATGAAAATGCCCGCATCGTCGCCTGTTATGAAGCTCTGTTGTGCGTCCTGATCGTCAACATACATCGGCTTGCCGTCGAGGATATGCTCGACATAGAAATCAAGGCGCTTGGTATAGTCGTTCTTGCCTATAACGACAGGATATCTCACAAAGAGGGTATTGAAGCTGTCATAGCACTGCGATGCGGCAGATTCCGCCTGACGCTTGCCCTCGGCATAATCGAAATCCTCGCGCTCTCCGGCAATGAGCGGATAGGACAGAGGGTCGAACTCCTCCTCGGTCATATCGTCGTGGAAATCCTTATACACGGCGGCGGAGGACATCATGATATACCTTCCGCACCGCGCATAATCGAGCACTCGCTTTGCGCCGTTCGAGGAATAAGCGGTCTTGTCGATGATGACATCGTAATATCTTTCCCTGAGAACGCGCTTGACGCTCTCGGATTCGCGTCTGTTGCATATAAGGCGCTTCACGCTCTCGCCGAAGGGATCCGGTGTAAGGCCTCTTGTGGCGATAGTGACGCTGTGTCCCCGCGAGAGAAGCTCACGGACCGTATTCAAGCCAAAAAATCTTGTTCCGCCCAAAATAAGTATGTTCATAGATTCAAAACCTCGGTCATTTCTCTGAAAAGGCGGCAAGTGCCGTATCTTTTCTGCTCTTCTCCTTTGTTCCGTGCGGGTTTATATTTATTTACAGCACCGCGCAATATAATTATATAATAAAATGCCGCAGATTTCAATGTCAAAAAAACACAAAAAACAGACAATTTTTATTAATATTGCATAAAAAAGAAGGGGGTGAGAAAAACGGACAGCCATAAAGAAGTTTTGCCCCCGGGCGCTGAAAGGCACCGGAGGGCATTATGTTTATTCGCTGCTGAGATATATCGGAATTTTACAAGTCTGACATCTGTTCGTTTATTTCATCAAGAAGATAGAGTGTCTTGTATGTTTTTCCGCAATTTTTGCATTGCCAATCACAATCGCTTTTCTTTGCCTTCTTATGCAGCAGCTCAAGAGCACTGCCGCATATCGGACATTCTGTCTGTTCCTCTCGCCATAATTTTTTTAAGAATGATAATGCTTCGTTTCTGGTTTTAAATCCAAGTTCTTTTAAAATTACTCGTTCCATATTATCAGTTGCAGATCCCGGTCTATCTTAATATCAATTACAGAATATTGTTTGTGCTCTGTCAGATCAGACGCAAAGAGACTTCTTTATCTTTATCGCGCTGCGTCTAAGGGATGAGGCTTTTCCGTTTACCGAAAAGCATCTCATTCGGACAAGGCTTATCCATTTACCTAAAGGCATCTCAGGCGGACGCCCTCTATCGCAGGGCTTCCCCCTCTTTAAAACAGTCCACCGGACTGTTTTAAATTCACCCCCTTGCGGAGCTCCTTCGTATAAGGGGAATTCCGCGCTCTGCGGAGCGCGGCAAGGGCTCCGCCCCTTGACCCCGCGAGGGCGCTGCCCCTCGACCCCGCAAGCCTTTTGGAAAAAAGGCTTGACCTAAAACTTATTACAGTGTTACTTCTAAGCGGTTGTTCTGCGCAACCTCTTACTCTTCCACCAGCATGAAATTATTCTCTACCTCGGTCTTCGTGAGCACGAGCTTCTCCGTTACGTCCTCCGACAAATGCACAAGGTATTCCGCATTGTCCCTTTCGGCTATCTTCTGGAACCCTGCCGCTGTATACAGCTCTGCCTTCTCGCCGCTGCATCCTATTATACGCATCAGCTCCGGACTTGAACCTATCGGCGCATTGTTCGCTTTGCAGAATATCACTGCTCCCGATACGCTGTCTACCCGCACTGTCACGAGCCCTTTCCACCTGCCCGGGAACATCATGCACCACCCGTTGCCTCGGCTGTACCACCCCGAATATTTCTCGGTCAGCTCGTAATTCTGATATACGTTCCACACGGTCATCAGAAGCTGACCGTTCTCGTTCTCATACCCGGGGAACGGCTCTGTCACGGGTATCTCGGTTATCCCGTCGCCGTCCACATCCATGCAGTAATATCCCTTCGGACGCCTTGTGCTGTTCCTGAGGTCGCTGCCCTCGATCTCCGCGGGGTTCCGCAGCTCGCCGTTCACGCAGTATACAAGCTCCGTTGCGACCATTCCGTCCATTGACATCTCATCGACGAACAGCGCCCGCGTATTCTCGGCGAGCTTTCCGTCCGTCACCTTCTCGAAAGCGGCAGTCCGCCTGTCGAGGTCTATCCTGCCCTTTTCGCTCAGTCCGTCGCCGGTATCGGTCACGAGCGAAACGCCCGGCGCCTTTTTTTCGTTACCGAGGCTGACCCTGACGATATCGTTATGCCCGTCGTTCGTGAGATCGGTGACATGGAATTCGGCATAATCATCGGTATACCGCATATTCAGCGTTCCGTCCGCGCCGATGCTGTATACTTCCAGCTGCTTTTCCGAAGACGCGAATCTGCTGTAGCCCACGACAACGTGTATCATATCGTTCCCGCCGAGCGGCAGCACCGACACCGAATCGACTGCCGAGCCTGCGGATGCGTGGTCATACACCGACCGCCACACGCCGTTTTCGTCGCAGACACAGACATTCACCCTGACATTCCCGTCCGCATCGCCCGAATCTTCGGGCTTGTAGAACACTACCGCTTCCTTGCTGCCGTCGCCGTTGAGATCGCGGATGATATACGCCGAGCGGTACTCTCCGCCCTTGGGATAGCAAAGGCTCACCTTGTCGTCCACGCCCGCAAGAAGCGCCTTATACACGCCGTTCTGTTCCTCGGTGAGCTTAGGCGGCGACATAAGGCTCTCCGTGGAGGATATCACGCCGCAGCCCGTGAGCGTGAGCGACATCAACACGGCAGCGGCAGCTTTTGGTCTGATATGCATGATATATCCTTCTCTTTCCATAGCAAGACCCCCTGTCGTCAGCCGACGGGGGGTCGCTTTCTGTCAGATCTTGTTTTCTCTCAGGTCTGCTTCCGCCTGAGCGAGCTGTTCTTCATCGAGAGCCTTCATAGAAGTATCCTTCGGTCTTGAAGCGTATGTCCAGCGCTTTGCGCCGACTCTCTTGGGCATTTCCCTGTAGACATATGTGCTCCAGAACACTACCACTATCATGACCGTAACGAAGATCATGCCGAAATCGGAGATATCGGGCAGAGCCATATTCGTTCTGTCGTCATAGCCCTTGGGAACGAACAGGAGTATGAATCTCGGGAGCACGGAGACCGCAGAAAGTATCGATGCGAGATATCCGTGGAAGCACATCCAGAAGCGGGTATGCTTTTTCTCGAAGCCCGAGAAGAATCTTGCCGTTATTATGAAGAATACAGTCGTTTCCATATTGGAGAGCAGGATATATACCTTTTCCGATGTGACAGCGACCATATTGTTGTCTGCGAACATATTGAGTATGAACAGCACCTTCCATGCCGCAAAGAGCGAGAGCGCCGCACAGTTCGCGCGGGATATGCCCTCCTGCTTGAATATGTTCATTCCCATTGTAAGGAAGGTCACGAATGTGAGGAACATGAACACGTATATGAGCCATTCGAGCACCGTTATGCCGGTGAAAATGCTGTAATCCTTGGCAAGATTTACATCCATCGTCTTGCGGTGGTCGGTATTGATCTTTATCACCGTCGTGAATTCGACCATGAACTGCATGAATATCAGCAGGCACATCATTACACAGGCATAGCCTGCCTTGGGGGATATGCGCTTGTTGAGCCTGTCGTATCTGAGCCGCCACGGATTGATAAGGATACAGGACTTTATGACCTTGTCCTTTGAAACGCCCCACATCATTATCATCGACATGAGCGCCATGCCGAGTACTATTACAGCCACGGGGATATTGAACTGGTTCTTGATATACCGTCCGGTATCGAAATCCATATTTTCAAGGAGCTGATATGTCCTTGCGAGCACAGCCAGCACGATAGTCACTATGAAAACAGGAAGAGACGCTTTTTTCGGAAGTCCTATGGAGATCCCCTCATCGCTGCTCCTGCTTACTACTTTAAGCTTTGCCATCTTATCAAGTTCCCTTCCTGAACGCGGATATCCTCAGCGTTCGGATGTCTCCGCATAGCCTCCGCGGTTCGACATCATAATTTGGTAATATATGATATAATATAATTATATTACAAAAGGAAATGCTTGTCAAGGCTTTTTTTTGCCGCCTGGTTATTTTCCGAATAAAAAATCATAGGAAAATATGTACATTTTTCACAAAAAGTATTCATAAAAAAGGAGCGTATCCAGTATGAAAAATATTTTGCCCGTGATAGCTGTGCTTATAATATTTATTGCCGCAGTGCCGTTCATACCGGGATTTGTTTCCGGGATAAGGGATATGCGCGGCGAAGATAATGCAGCGGAGCAGTCTTTGTGCTCCGCAAGTGATGAAAGCACGGCGGATGATGCCGTTACGGATGATATCGCGGTGAGAGATGAAGATATCCTCGCAGACGGGATGACCGTGCGGGAATACGTGATACGGGCGGTCATGGCGGAAATGCCCTGCACCGCGCCCGAGGAGGCTCTGAAAGCGCAGGCAGTCGCGGTGCGCACGGCTCTTTGCAGGAGCATATCTCACGGGACAGAGCCGTCTGCGGAGCTGCTTGACGAGGAGAAAGCACGCAGATACTACGGGGACGGATACCCAAAGGCTTATGAAAGGATATCCGCCGCTGTCAGTAGCACGGGCGGGATGATACTCACATATAACGGAAGTCCGATAATCGCGGCGTTCCACCCGTACAACTCCGGAAGGACAGAGAGCGCGGAGAACGTTCTCGGTGAGGATGTGCCGTATCTTATATCGGTCGAAAGCCCGTATGACGCGGGATATCCCATGCAGCGGCGCATATTCACATATGCTGAGGCAAGGGCAAGGCTCGTCACGGAGCATACCGATATCAATATCCCCGATAACGGACGCATCTTCGGCGGATACATAACGAGCGCGGCGGGTACGGTGAAAGAGATCGGAGCAGGGGACAAGACTCTCGAAGGCAGCGAGATCATGAGGATATTTTCGCTGCCGTCGGCGGTGTTCACCGTAGAGCAGTCCGAAGAAGATATCACATTTGAGATACACGGCTGTTCCCACTGCATGGGGATGAGCGTTTACGGCGCGGCAGCATATGCACAGCAGGGGATGAGCTTTGAAGAGATACTATTGCACTACTATCCCGGGGCTATGCTCACAAAAGCGTCATATCAGAGCGTTGAAGAGGAGAAGTCCGGTGTATCGAGATCATCGAGGAACGAATGAACGCCGTCATCCGTCTTGTAGGATAGCACCGAATGAAGGTTGATATTCTCCATGCTGCGGAAGATGTTCTGCTCGATCTGCGGATTTGCGGCGGCGAGCTTTGCTATGAGCTGCTTCATTTCGAGCCGCTTGGAATCGGTCTGACCATTCTGGTCGCAGGAGGAGCAGTTCTCGGTGAAACGGCAGGCGCACTGGAGGAAATGCCGCTTGTTGTAATCGCGCCAGTGTTTGATATCGGCTTCACGTATGAAATACATCGGGCGGATGAGCTCCATGCCCGGGAAGTTCGCGCTGCG
>JAILFE010000021.1 GCA_024697725.1 Oscillospiraceae bacterium | reverse complement strand
TCGGCTTTATATGATTGACAAATCCCGCTGCCTCCTTCGCATTCATCGTGAACTTCCCGCCGATAGGCACTAAAGCGATATCGCATTTTACATTCTCGTTATCCTTGTTGCGGTCGGTATCTCCGGCGATATAGTATCTTTCGCCGTCTATCGTGACGATATATCCCAGCCAGCCGCTCAGCTTCGTGTGGAACAGCTTTCCGACATTATAGGCAGCCACAGCCTCCGCCGCGATGCCGTCAGCCTCGAAATGCTCTCCCGCAGATACCGCCTTAACACGCGGACATACGCCCTTTGCGCTTTTTTCCATGCTTTTCGGAACAACGATCAGTGTGTCGCTGCCCTTGATCTTATTGATATCCTCGGCGGAAAAATGATCGTAATGGGAATGTGTGATAAAGATGATATCCGCATCGTGCGGCTCTCCTTCTATCCTGAACGGGTCAAAATATACCGTCTTTTCTCCGCTTATCCTGATACTGCTGTGAAAAAGCACCTTTGCCTTTGTTTCCATGATACCATTCCTTTCAGATATGAGATCAGGTATTCTTGTCGGTCGTGTGGAACTGCTTCAGATTGCCGATCTTTTCGTTGCGCTCATCGAGCACCTTTTCGATCTCCGACCAGTCGAGCCCCCTGTCAACGCAGAGCACCATGATATGATAGATCAGGTCGTTTATCTCGTTTTTCAGCTCGTCATTGTCGCCGTTCTTTGCCGCGATGATAGTTTCCGCAGCCTCCTCGCCGACCTTCTTGCATATCTTGTCAACGCCCTCCTTGTAGAGATAGCAGGTATAGGACTTTTCGGGGGCATTGCCGCTGTCGAACTGTTTTTTCCTCTCCTTCAGGACTTCAAATATCTCTTCATATACTGTCATTTATAACACCTCATCACTTCATCGACCGCAGTATCTCTGCGATCTCGTCCTCGGGGACTTCTTTTCCGTAATTATTGTCCCCGAAGCAGACCATTTCGCCGATCTCTTTCTGGAACACAAAGCGAAGTCTGCCGTTTCTGACCTTCTTGTCGGTATAGAGCTTTCTTACGAGCTCGTCTGCGTCCATATATTCGGGCAGCTTTACGGGCAGTCCCGCCTTTTCACAGAGCGATATCACACGCTGTGCGTTCTCGCTGCCGATATAGCCGTATTTTTCGCCGAGCAGTACCTCGGCACAAAGCCCTATCGACACCGCTTCGCCGTGCGTCAGCCTGTAGTCCGAGAGCGTTTCCGCCGCTCTGCCGACAGTATGCCCGAGATTGAGTATCTCGCGCAGCCCGCTTTCACGCGCATCCTTCATAACGACACGGTATTTCACCATGCAGTTGTGCTCCGATATATATCTGCAGACCTCGCTGTCGCAGTCGAATACACGCGAGATATTCTTTTCGAGATATTCAAAAAGCTCCCTGTCGCCGAGACAGCCGTGCTTTATCGTTTCGGCAAGACCGCTCACGAGCTCTCTTCTCGGGAGCGTCTTCCATGCATCAAGATCTATATATACCTTTTTCGGCTGATTGAAAAGACCTATCAGATTGGTTGCAAGCGGCGTATCGACCGCTGTCTTTCCGCCTATCGAGGCATCGGCAGCCGCAAGGAGCGTGGTGGTATAATTTATGAAAGGCACTCCCCTGCCGAACGTACCCGCTGTGAAGCCCGCAAGATCGGAGACTACTCCGCCGCCCACGGCAATAACGCAGCAGTCACGCTTGCAGCCCATTTCAAGCATCCTGTCCTCGACATATTCCTTGACAGCCCTTGTCTTGGACTTTTCGCCCGCCTCAAATTCTATGATATCAGTCCTCAGACCCGCTTCTGTCATTTCCGAGTATATCCTGTCGGCGTAAAGCGGTCTGACATTGCTGTCCGTAACTATGACATACCGCGACACCTTTCCCGCAATGCCGTTTTTCAGATCGGCTGTAAGTGCACTGTACAGCCCGTTTCCTATCATGATATCATACGATTCGTCCGAGGTATTAACAAGTCTGCACCTGAATACGGAGAGATCCTCCTTCTTTTCCGGAGCATTGATATCCTTCAGCTTCATAGTATCCATATCGAGCTCACGGTAATAACAGCCCGTGCGGTATCCGTTTTCTCCCTTGGTATGGCACATACCGCCCTTGTCGGGCGATGCAAGGAACACGAGCGAATTCTGCTCGCAGTTCACAAATATCCTGTGCAGCGTGAAGGTATTGCCCGACTCCGCGCCCTTGAACCAAAGCTTATTCCGTGAGGTGCTGCGGAGTATGACCTTGCGCTGCTTTATGCTCTCTTCAAGCGCAGTGCGGTCGGTATAGGCTATCAGCAGTATCTCTTTTGTATTTATATCCTGCACGGCAACGGGTATCACCCCGCTGTGATCGGGTATATTGTCTATCTTGTCAAAATCGAGCATAAGCTCGCCGGTCTCTTCGATATTCACTCGTCTGCCCCTTTCATCATCTTACTCTGATGCCCTTGCTGCGGCAGTCGTCCTTGACCTGTCCCACGGTAAGCTCACCGAAATGGAAAAGGCTCGCGGCAAGCGCCGCCGAACAATCCGTCTTTATGAACGCATCGGCAAAATCGCCGAGCTTTCCCGCGCCGCCGCTTGCTATCACGGGTATCTTCACGGCACGGCATACGGCATCGAGCATATCTATATCAAAGCCGCCGCGCACGCCGTCGGTATCTATTGAATTGAGACATATCTCACCCGCTCCGAGAGCCTCGGCTTTTTTCACCCATTCGATGAGATCGAGCTTCATATCGACTCTTCCGCCGTTTATGTATACTGTCCATTTCCCGTCGGAGACCTTTTTCGCATCCACTCCGAGACATATGCACTGACTGCCGAATATATCTGCACCATCGGCTATCAGCTGCGGATTTTTCACCGCCTGCGAATTGACCGAGACCTTGTCCGCTCCCGCACGCAGCGTCTCGCGGATATCATCAGCGGTCTTTATGCCTCCGCCCACCGTGAGCGGCACAAATACACGCTTTGCCGTTTCTCTCACGACATCGAGGAAAACTCCCCTTCCCTCGAACGATGCCGTGATATCATAGAAAACTATCTCATCCGCGCCCTGTCTGTTGTATTCAGCGGCGCATTCCACAGGATCGCCGACTTCCTTTATCCCCTCGAAATTGACGCCCTTGACGACCTTTCCGTCGCGCACGTCAAGACAGGGTATTATCCTTTTTGCAAGCATAAGCCCTCCTAAAATCCCGAAATGACCTACAGCTTCACCGCTTTTGTAGCCATAGATGTATTTATGTAATCATCGAGCGCCGCAAAGCCTCTGTCCTCGTAAAAACCCGTTATCGCAAAGCCCGCGGCGATCTGCCCGCCGATATTGTCCTCAACGGGATGTCCCCAGCTGAAACCCTCCGCTTCGGTGATCTCGCGTATCTTTTCATCATCGAGATGCTCCGCATCCGCATAAGGGATGCGGTACTTCGGCACAAGCTCACCCTTTTCCAGCTTTGCGGGGTCAAATACATATTCCAGAGGACTGCCGAAGCCCGCCATAAGTGTGCCGCCTTTTTTCAGCACACGCGCACACTCACGCCATACGGGCAGCACGTCATCCACATAATTGTTCGACCACGGGTGTACTATCACATCGAAGCTGCCGTCTTCAAATACGGATAAGTCCTGCATATTTCCCTGCACGGTACTTATCACAAGACCGTCGCGCTCTGCGACGAAAGCGTCCCTTTCGAGCTGCTTTGCACTGTTGTCGAATACTGTCACGTCCGCGCCTGCCGCCGCGAGTATCGGTCCCTGCTGACCTCCTCCGCCGGCAAGACAGAGTATCTTCACGCCGTTCATATCCTGCGGGAACCAATCCCGCGGAACTTTCTTTTCCGGCGTCAGCACGATGCTCCAGCTGCCGTTTTTCGCTTTAGCGATCTCATCGGACGACACCGGCACAGACCACCTGTCGTTATTTTCGGCGCGGATATCCCATATACGCGCATTTTCTTTTATGTGATCCATAGCATGATCCCCCGGATATACCCGATCTTCTTTGCAAAGCGCCGATCAG
>JAILFE010000450.1 GCA_024697725.1 Oscillospiraceae bacterium | reverse complement strand
TCTCCGCTTATTGCTATCCTTCCATTCTCCAGCATCTCGCAGTATAAATGCCCGCCTCTCTTAGAAGCCTGATAGGCATGGATCCTGAGTGTGTTTTGTCAATAAGAAATCCTCAAAATCAGAAGGAAAATTCCCCACTTTCGGATTGGGAATTCCTCATTATCCGAAAGAGACATCTAAATTCCGTATTCTGGGCTCTGCCCAGACCCGCCCCTCGTCGGGGAGGCAGGGAACGAAGCTGTGGCTTCATTCCTATCAACAGGGTGATCCGTGTCGCTTGTGTCAAGGGCTGCCCGAACGCTAAGCGTTCAGCGTGCTGTCCCTTGACACCGCTCCCGCTCCAGGCTGGCGTGCTGTCTGCTTCATAAGGGCATGCTCCATGCGATAGCTGTTCCCTTCAAAGAGGATCAGGTGTCCATGATGTACGAGACGGTCGATCATTGCTGCTGCCATTTGATCATCAGTGAAGATGCTCCCCCATTTGGAGAACTCCAGATTTGTTGTGAGCAGCAAGCTTTTACTTTCATAGCTGTCAGAAATCACACGAAACAACAGTTGTGAACCGTCTCGATCAACGGGTACATAGCCCCACTCGTCCAGAATCAGTAAATCCAGACTGTTCAAATCACTTCGCAGTCGCTCCAAAGTGCCGACCTTTCTGGCTTCTGCAAGCTTAAGGACAAGCTCTGTTACTGTATAAAAACGAACCTTGTAGCCCTTCATACATGCATTGACACCGGCTGCGATTGCCATATGTGTCTTGCCGATACCAACCGGCCCATAGAGCACAAGATTGCTCTTGTTCTCGATGAATTCGACGTTTTCAAGCTCTTCACGGGATAAGGCCGGCGGAAGTTTGACGCATCGAAATTCATAACCATCAAACGTTTTGTAAGTAGGAAAACGGGCTCTTTTAACCAAACGATCACGCTTGTTCTCCTCTCGACGAGCCACCTCATTTTGTAGAGCTACGGCAAGGTATTCGATTTGCTTCGGAGTTCCTTCCTCTTTGATCAGTTCCGGTATTGCTGATGTCAGGAAAAGAGTCTTGCAGCACCGTTGAATGCTTTCCTCCCATCCGGAACGTACGGCAGCATTGATCATGATGCGATCACCTCCTTCCTGTTATCTTTTGTCGGGAGGAATACCTTATCATATATCGCAAGTGATGGTCCCGGTTCCGGTGGTGTATCTAATCCGTAGCCCATGATGCGCGCTGCCAGGATTGCAGTATTTGATTTATTGACGCTATTACAACTTATGGCCAAACTTAAAGCTTCTAAGGCCGCTTGATAGCCATATTGTTTTGTCAGATCACTGAGCATCCGCACACAGGATTTACGTCCTGCGCGGGATTGGTTATCAATATATTCCCGGATCAGCTCGGGTGCATCTTTACGAAAACCGCTGTTGTCCCAGGCTCCGATATTTTTCGAAAGCATCTCGAGGGAGGTGCTATAGTCGCTGATATCTGTCCGGGTATCGCCATACTGACGAATGTGACGAACAAGAAGGTCTCCGTTGGGTTCCAAGATATCGATGTAGTGAGCCCGGATACCGATCATGACCTTTTTGTTATGATTTTCCGGTTTGGTGGAGTAGAAATGCTTGCCGTCCAGGCATATCTTCCCATAACCATCCGCTTTATAGTTTTCATAACGACAGACGTTGAACTGCTTCGGTGGAATATTTAGGAATCGCTTTCTGTCTTCCTCGAAAAGTTCGGAAATCACAGTGCCTTTCTTATAGTGAATTTCAGCTGCTTTTTTCTCGTGTTGATCAAGGAGTGTGCGGTTGTATTCCTCTATATCATGGTAAGTTGGCACTGGAACAAACAGGTTTCTCCGGGTCGTTCCTACCTTATTTTCAACGTTTCCCTTCTCGTATCCTGCGTACGGGTTGCAGAAGCGGATCTGAAATCCGTAATGGGCACGAAAGCGACTGAAAAGCTCAGCTTCATGGATTTTATCCATAACCCTGCGGCCAACGCCGGTTGCGTTATCGAAAACAAGGAGTTTCGGTACACCGCCGATATAGTTGAAGATATCCATCAGACCCTGGCAGACACATTCTGCTGTTTCTCCGCGGAACACCTGGCTGTAACCGTCATTGCTGTAGGGGAATGAGACTGTGAGGTACTTGCGCCGGACACAGACGGTGTCTTCGTTGAAATCAGCTTCTCCGAAGTCGACCTGAGCGCATCCGGGTTCCCAGATAAGTTCCTGGGTGCCTTTCGTCTGGATGTCTTTTCGAATCTTCTGGACGAATTTCTGTACCGAATCATAGCTTCCGGTAAAGCCGTATTCATCTGTCAGGCGCTCATGGATCCGCTTTGCGGTATGGTGCTGCTTAGACCAGTGTTTCTGGTCTTCTTCTAGCCACTCTGTGATAATGTCAAGGTACGGTGCAACGATGGAACTTCGGTTCTTTGCCACAGGCGGCTTCGGTGAGAAGTCATCCTGTTCAAGGTATTTGTTAATCGTTTTTCGATCTTTGCCGGTAATGGATGAGATTTTTGAAATATTGTATCCCATTCTGCTCAGATCTTTGATATCATTGATTTGGGACATAGTCAGCATCTTCCTTTCCTCCTTTGCTTTTGGTGGTGCTTAAACAAAGGATAATCTATAGTTCCTTGCATTTTTTAGACTTACATTTTGAAACAAGCACATTGAAAACCGCGTAAATATCACATATTTTGGCATTTTTCTATTGCTTTAGTAAGTAGAATGTCGTATAATGTAAGTAGAATAAATCAGACTTACATTTGGAGGTATTCTACTATGTCCTATATCCATTATGATGAGAAACCAAACGGTGCCGTTTATGCATGTATATATGAGTCGTATCGTGACAAGGGCAAGGTAAAAACCAGGCGTGGCGAAAATCTCGGTCGTGTTATCGATAAAGAGAACAACATATTTCGCCAGAAGGGTATAACATATCAATACGTCATAGGTGAAGGACGTAAAGACGTCCCAGACACAGCACTCCCAAGGGAGCCAATTGTCCCCGACAAAGAAAAGCTTATTCTTGATTTCGGAGATGCATGGTTTCTGCAGGAATATATTTCCAGGCAGCCCTTTTACGAAAGCGTCAAAGGCGTGCTTCCTGAAGAAAGCGATACAGTCCTTGCACTGATATTCTATCGACTCCTGACAAACAAGGGCGCAAGCTGTCATGCGAAGATTTGGTACGAAGGAAACTACTCATATCTCGCCTTCCCTGAAGCTGACCTGACTAGCCAGAATATAAGCAAGGTTTTAAAAGCACTCGGTAGCGAAGATATACAGCGTCACTTCTTTGAAGAGTATCTGTCATGCATTTATGGTGATGACGGAGCTACTGGAATACTCGTTGACAGTACCGGAGTGCCCAATGCCACAAAAATGGATATCACGCAGATAAGTAACCACAATGGCGACATAAGCCGCGAAGTCAGATTGATCTATGTGATAGACCGTAACAACGGAATGCCGATTTATTTCCGTTATGTCGCAGGGAACATCATCGATGTCAGCACGCTGATAACTACTGTAAGCGAGCTGGAACAATACGGCGTGTCTGTGGGCCATGCGATCCTTGATGCTGGATATTTCTCAGAAAATAATGCTGCCGAATTGTTTGAATGCGGCATTCCGTTTATGACAAGACTGGCACCGAACAAGACCGTTTTTAAAAATGCCGCCTCCGGAAACCTTGATGATCTCATGTCACAAAAGTATGCATATCGTTATGGTGAGCGGCTGGTTTTTATCAAAAAAGTAAGGGTCTGCGTGTGCGATCACGATGCATATGTTTACCTTTGTATTGATGAGGATATGTATCTTATGCAGCACAAGAAAACAATCCTGAACGCTCTTGACGACAAAAAAGATTCCGACGAAACTGATGCAGCCATCAAGAGGCTTGGAGCCTTTGCTATACTAACATCAGAAGATATGGCAGAGGATAAACTTCTGCCAATGTACTACACAAGACAACAGGTTGAGCAGGTTTTCGATATAACAAAAAACTATGCAGACCTTCTGCCTATACGAGTGCAGAGCGAGCAGGCATTTGCTGGTCATCTGCTCATAAGCTTCATGGCGACAGCCATAATGCAGAGGCTTCAGCAGGATCTGTTGAAACGCCGTTCTAAGAAGGCAAAGTCATTAAATGCCGAGAGCATAATGATTTATCTTCGTAACCAAAAGTGCAAAGTCTACAGAGACTATGCCATACCACAGGAAGCTCGCAAGGAGGTCAATGCCATATATGATATTTTCAAGGTTCAAGTGCCTTATAAAATCCCACTTACTACCATCGAGGTGTAAGTCGAAAATTTATGCGGAATTATAGCTTAATAAACAAGTATATGAAGCCAGAAAAGAAATTCTCGGAGAGACTCACCCGGATACGCTTGATTCTCTACATAACCTTGCATTTTCGTATTATGAATCGGGAGACTATCCAAAAGCCATGGAGTTTATTACACAATTATATGAATCTCGAAAAGAGGTTCTTGGAGATAATCATCCAGATACGCTTACTGCAAAAGAATTACTTACTGGAATTCTAACGCTAATGAAAGCTGACAGCCCCGAATAACCAAACATCACCCCGCATTTTAATGTATCAGCCTCCTCGCCGATACACAAAAACGCCGGGATAGTCAAACCCTCATCCCGGCGCCACCAACTCCCCAGGGCATCTCAGCCTCGGGTTAGATTATGTCTAAGCCCCCTGTCAAGTCTTTCAAATGGTTATACGCCAATGTCCGAATCAGTGTCTGAATCGATGTCTGAATCAATGTCCGAATTAGAAAGGACAAGGATGAAGTTGATCCTGAATTATTTGGATTCAAATAAAGAGATTAACAGCACGGTGGCAAAAGGATTGCTACAAGTGGAAATTAAGACAGCAAGTCGATTGTTGAAAAAGAGTGAAATGTTAAACATCCTTGAAAGTTCGGGGACAACTAAGAAATAAAGTGTATTTCAGGAAACCATAATCACAGGAAGCAACAAAACAATTGAAAGACGATAAGAAGAAAAACCTGCCAAAGATAAAGAAAAAATCCGTATGGATTATTTCCCTTGCAGCGGTGATCCTCACGATCACGGTCATCGTTTTTGCTCTTTATCTGAGGAACGGGATACTGGCGAAGAAGCTGGAGGAAACCCGCCGTGCATATGAGGAGTCTCTCCGGAGTATGGACGAACTGAATAACAGTACGGAATACC
>JAILFE010000427.1 GCA_024697725.1 Oscillospiraceae bacterium | reverse complement strand
AGAAGCGGCTGTAAGCAGCCGCTTCTGCCAATAACCGCCCGTAGGGCGGTTATTGAGCACGCACTAATTATCTCACTTTCAATGTCGTTTAATGTAGCGTAGTAGCGTATCTTTCGGATCCGGTACCGGAAAACAAAAAATTCAGAGATTATTAATAAATTAAACGTAAATTAACAGTGGACTGTGACGCGGATGTGTGATATAATATTTCCGTATCGTATCACACATACGAACGGAGTTGATGAATTTGAAAGAAAGCACCAGAAAGGACTCTACCCGTGCGGCTGTAAGCAAAGCGCTGCACAGTATATCCGAGCTTATCGCACCGAGGATGTCGGAAGATATGCTCCTGCGCATAAATATGCAGAACCTCAGAACGGCGCACGCGGTATCGCTTGTAATTGCTATACTTGAAACGCTGACGCTCTTTATGTCGGTGAATTCAAAGTACCGCACGCGAAACGTGGTGAATTCATCGTTCTGTGCCGCAGTATGTATCATAATGTTCGTGCTCACGCATAAAAATCTGCGTGAAAAGTACAATGATCTTGCGGCTGTACTGTTTTTCTGGTTCTTCTATGTACTTATGGTGATATGGTCGCTGATGGTATCGTCCTTCAACTATTTCATCGGCAGACAGCTCACTACATTCTATATAGTTGTTTTCTGCTTCACGGGATTTTTCTATCTCCGCCCCGTGATAGGCGTACCGATGATACTTGCCTCGTACTATGCCTTTTACAGAGTGCTCTACGCGGTGGACGGAGCAAAGGATGTAGTCGTGGTCAATACCGCGCTGTTCGCCGTGCTTTCGGCGGTCATACTTATTATAAGATACCGTTTCAAGGTCACCGATCTCAGGCACTCCGACAGGATAGAAAAATTAAACAGCGAACTCAAGCATCTTTCGCATTTCGATATTCTCACCGATATGCAGAACCGCCGCGCCTTTGACGGCAACAATTCGTCCTATATCGGCAGGGAAACGACCGTCATTATGTGCGATGTCAATGATTTCAAATATGTCAATGACGAATTCGGCCATGCCACGGGAGATAATGTCCTGAAGATGATATCGCGCTGCATCAAGGAAAATATCACCGATACGGACTGCTACCGCTACGGCGGCGATGAATTCCTGATAATACTGACCGATACCTCCGATGAGGAGATAGACAGCAGGATAGCAGCGTTCAGGAATAGCCTTCCTCTTATCCCGGACACCGACCTCAGGCTTACGGTCAGCACGGGATACGCCCACGGCACTCCATCGTCGCAGAAGGAGCTTGATGTGATAATCAAGCTCGCCGATGAGGAGATGTACAAGGAAAAGGTCGAATATCACAAAACGAGCCCATTCCGCAGATGACAATAATGATCTGCTCCGGGATGTCCGGATATTATTCCGGAACAGTTGACATTATATATTCAAATCAAATCAAAAGGAGACAAGTGTTATGCTTAAAGGTATCAGAACAAGGATCATTTCTTCGGCGGCGGCAGCATTAGTGGCTGTTATGTCGGTCTCGTCGGTATGTGCGTATGCTGCGGGAGGAGTTGCGGTAAATTCCAAGAATTTCCCCGACAAGGCGTTCAGGGAGTATGTTCTTGAAAAGATCGACACGGACGGTGATAAAAAGCTGTCGGACGATGAGATCGGCAATGCAAAAAGAATATATGTCAACGGTAAGGGTATATCATCGCTGAAGGGGATCGAGAAGCTGACTGCTCTCGAATATATCAACTGCAACGAAAATTCCCTCACATCGCTCGATCTTTCAAAGAACACCGAGCTTGTCGATATATTCTGCAGCGATAATGATCTCACATCCCTGAACGTATCAAAATGCAAAAAGCTCGAAAGACTCATCTGCTTTGAAAACGAGCTGAAGGCTCTGGATGTATCTAAAAACACAGCGCTCGTCAGGATCGACTGCAGCAGCAACAGGATCACGTCTCTTGACTTTTCAAAGAATCCCGCGCTTACGAGCATCGAATGCGGCAAAAACAAACTGATCTATCTCAATGTCAAAAAGAATACCGCGCTTGAATATCTCGAATGCAGGATCAATATGCTCACATCGCTCGAACTGCCGGAAAGCAGCAAGCTCTCGGTATATGTTGACAGACAGCAGAGGGCGATAAAGCTCACCGACGGAAAATTCAATCTTTCCTCGCTCAAAGGCTTTGATGTGAAAAAGGCATCCGGATGGAAGGGCGGAAAGGTGAGCGGCAGCACACTGACCGTTGACAGCAGTGCAGAGGAAGTCACCTATACATATGATATCGGCGGCGGCAAGACCGTGGAATATAAGCTCGTCATAAAGAGATGACAACGCCCTGTTGTTTTCTTTCAAAGCTTGCTTTCAACAAGCAAGCGGCAAGCGGCAAGCGTAAGATTGTCTTCCGTTCAGAGTGGGATGTATCCACCGCTGAACGGAAATATGTCCCCCGTCTTTAGAGGCGGGGGACATGGCTTGCGGTCATATATCTATAGAAAGTGATGCTGCCCTCCGGCATAATGCCGGAGGGCAGTGATTTTATACCTTGTTTTCAAGCGTCAGGTTCATGCTGCCGCTTTTGTAGCCCGCAAGGTCGAGAGAGACATATCTGAATCCGAGAGAGCGGAAATATGATGTCACCTCGTCTGCGATATCCGGTCTTATGATATCGGCAAATCTCTGGCGGTCTGTCTCGATGCGTGCCACATCGCCGTGAACGCGCACACGCACCTGCACAAAACCGAGCGCACGCAGTTTCTGTTCTGCTTTGTCCACCATTGAGAGCTTTTCTGCGGTGATTGTGCTCCCGTAGACAAAGCGCGATGCAAGGCAGGCAAAGGACGGCTTGTTCCATGTGGGGAGCCTCGCTTCTTCCGAAAGAGCGCGGATATCGGCTTTTGTGAGCCCTGACTCCCGCAGCGGACTTTTTATCCCGAGCTCCTTCACGGCACGCATACCGGGACGGTAGTCGCCTTCATCATTGAGGTTTGAACCCTCTGCGATATATGCGATCCCGCGTTTGTCGGCTATTTCCCTGATATGTGAGAACAGGTCGTGCTTGCATATGTAGCACCGGTCGGGCGGATTTTCCGCAAAACCTTCCACCGACAGTGCATCGTGCTCATAAATTATATGCTCGATCCCCTTCGAGCGGCAGAACTTCTCTGCCTCTTCAAGCTCGCTCTGCGGATATACTCCCGAGCACGCCGTCACGGCGACTGCCTTGTCACCGAGCACATCATGAGCGGTATCCAGCAGGAATGTCGAATCCACTCCAGCCGAAAATGCGACGATGACGCTGTCAAGCTCTCTGAGATATTC
This sequence comes from Oscillospiraceae bacterium, assembly GCA_024697725.1. GTDB lineage: Bacteria > Bacillota > Clostridia > Oscillospirales > Ruminococcaceae > RGIG4694. Next base: position 1,578 of record JAILFE010000427.1, on the reverse strand, counting down.
CTCGAGCCGTGCCTTTTTTTCATGGAGCTCATCCATACCGTATCTGCTCCTATTTCTTTTTTTGATCTCTGAGCATGAATTTGCGTGCGATATCTATCCCTATCCTGTAGGGCAGGGGACGGAGCGCCTTGTCCGCCTCTTTCAGTTTTTCGCGGATAGGTATCTCCTGCGGGCAGTGCTTTTCGCATTTCCCGCAGCCTATGCACTGCGTTGCAAATGCAGGCTCTTTGGTAAGCCCGACGGTCTGTGCGTACTGGAAACGCCCGTCGCCCTTGGATTCGATATATATCGCGTTCCAGCAGCGGAACGTTCCGGGGATATCTACTCCCTTCGGGCATGGCATACAGTATCTGCATCCCGTGCAGCCGACCTTGTCGTGTGAGCGTATCTCCTCGGTGACCCTTTTCAGCACCGAAAATTCGCTCTCGGTGAATGCGCCTGCTCTCGCTTCGTCTGCGGTGCGGCAGTTCTCGTTGACCATATCCACGCTGTTCATACCGGACAGCACGACCGTGACCTCGGGCTGATCGTAAAGCCAGCGAAAGCTCCATTCCGCAGGCGACCAGCTGTGACCGCTGTCGCGCATGACCTTCTTTGCCGCCGCAGGGAGCATATTAACGAGCTTTCCGCCGCGCAGCGGCTCCATTATCACAACGGGTATGCCCTTTTCTCCGGCAGCCTTGAGCCCGCTGACCCCCGCCTGAGAGTGCTCATCGAAATAGTTGTACTGTATCTGGCACATATCCCAGTCGAAATCATTGAGTATCTTTATGAACCCGTCCGAATTCCCGTGATAGGAAAAACCGATGTTCCGTATCGCGCCGCTTTTCTTCTTTTCCTCTATCCATTCGATGATGCCGACGCTTTTCAGCTTTTCCCACATGACGATATCGGTCAGATGATGCATGAGATAGTAATCGACATGATCGGTCCTGAGACGTGTCAGCTCCTCGTCAAAATAGCGGTCGATAGCGGCGCGGCTGCTCACGAGATACTGCGGCAGCTTTGTTGCGATATTGATCTTGTCGCGTATGCCGTTGCGCTCAAATATCTCGCCTATAGCCGTCTCGCTGCCGCTGTAGACATATGCGGTGTCATAGTAGTTCACGCCGGAATCGTAGGCTGCCATTATTTCCTTTTCCGCCTTGTCGATGTCTATCCTGCCGTTTTTCTTTGTGAACCGCATACAGCCGAAGCCGAGCACCGAGAGCGGTTCGCCGTGCTTATCATTTCTGTACTGCATTCTTATCCCTGCTTGTTGAAAATATGAGATGCTTCTTTCATCACTTTGCTTTTTATAACAAACGCGGTCGTAACATAACCGTTGTGTTTTACTTACAACGCGATTTGCCCGCGGGGGCTCCCCGCCGCGACACGCCCGCGGGGGCTCCCCGCCGCGATACGCCTGCAGGGGCTCCCCGCCGTGACACGCCTGCAGGGGCTCCCCGCATCACTGCTTATCGAAGATCTGAGATGCTTCTTTCAACAGCTCGATTATCGGGAGATGCTGCGGACAGACTCCCTCGCACTGACCGCAGGCTATGCAGTCCGATGCGCGTGCAGTGGGTGCGATACGGC
>JAILFE010000357.1 GCA_024697725.1 Oscillospiraceae bacterium | reverse complement strand
TCCGTATTGAAATACTCACGTTTCATTTTTCTCTGCTCCTTTCAGTACACTCAGCACCGCGTTTACCGCCATATCACGCATTACATCGGCGTCAAGTCTGTAAAGCTCGTTGTTCATCATCATGTGGCAGTGCTGTTCCATAATGCCTATCGCCGCATATGCCTTTTCGCGGATATTTGTATCGTCGTGCAGGAATGCCGCGAGCTTTGCGGTAATGCCCTTCATCTTTTCATCGCTTATACCGCTGTACAGCTTTCTTACGTCTTCGTCCGTATGCTGCAAGCCTTCAAGCTCCTCGTGTATATCGCGGTATTTGATATGAAACTCCTCAAAGCTCTTTAGTATAGCTTCAAGATACTGTCCGATATCCGTTATGCTGTCAGGTATGTTCATATTATCTATTTCCGCTATGCTGCCGATATTCTCAGCGCCGTATGATATTACCGACAGCAGCATATCCTTTTTGTTGCGAAAATATCTGTAAGCGATACCCGTGGAAACTCCCGCCTCCGCAGCGATATCATCAACAGTCGTTTTGTGATAGCCCTTTTTCTCATATAGTGCAAGAGCCGCTTTCAGCAGATTTTCTTTCGTTTTCTGAGACCTTGTCTGAACGGGCTTTGCTTTATTATCCATGTTGTCCCCCTTTCTTCGGTACAAATATCCTGAACATATCCGCGCCCAGAACCTTAGCGCCGGATCTGTCCGCAGCTTCTTCAAGACGGCGTATCTCTCCCGATGACAGCTTTACATTGACCGCTTCGGCAAGCTCCGTCACCTGCTTGGGCTTCCGGCAGCCGCATATCGGGACGATGCCCTTGTTTGCGCAGTAAGCCTCCGCGACCTGTGGAACAGTAATATCATGCCGCTTTGCGACGGCTATCATAACTCTGTACAGCTCGTGCATTTTTCGCTTCTGGCGGTTCATGAAGAATTTCATCGGCGAGAATTTCGTCTTTATTCTCGGATCGGTGAGCATACCTTCTTCAAGCACCGCCCATGCCCAGAACGAAATGCCGTTTTCCCTGCACCAGTCAAGCAGACCGTTCTTTTCCCATTCACGGGAGATCAGGCTGTAGTGGTTCTGTACGCCGTACAGCGGTATCCCTGCCTTGTCCAGTATTTGCTTTGCGAGCCTGCATTCTTCAAGGTCAAAGTTCGATACGCCGATACCCCGTATTTTCCCATCGTTGTAAAGCTCAATGATCTCGGCAAGGTGCTGTTCGATATCCGTAGGCAGGTGAAGCCAGTAGATATCCACATAGCTGCGTTTGAAGTCGGCAAGGTCTTTTTCAAGCGACCTGCGGACGCAGCTTTTCTTGTAATGACCCATTGGAGTATACTTCGCGGAAATGATCATATTATCACTGCCGATCTCTTCTGCAAACTCGCCAAACATTTTCTGCGCTTTTCCGAGTCCGTAGTCGCGGGCAAGATCGTATATCAAAAGTCCCCGATCTTTCGCTTCACACATAGCTTCCTTGATAACGCTGTCCTCGACATAGTTTCCACGGAGAGCTTTCCCGTAAGCCTTTCCGCCCCACGAGTTCGTACCGATGACTGCTTTTGCTTTGATATCCGCCATAATAACGCCGCCTTTCTAAAAGTGAGATGTTTCTCACTTTTAGTATATCACGCCTTTACGAGTTTGTCAATAGGAAGTGAGAAATTTCTCATTTTACACATCTTGCAATTGACATTGTAAATAAAATGTGATATAATAGGGTTAGCTTTTACTAACCCTATTATAATTTGATCCTGAGCTCATCTGATATTATAGAGATCAGTATTCAATCATTCCGGAGGGCGAGAAATATGAATATCAATATACTTATCGGTGTGGTAGGTGTCATCAGCGGTATACTCTGCGCACAGGTAGATGTTTCTCCGGCTTGTTCCGGGAACCAAAATGATGATGCTGATGCCAAGAATGTTGGTAGTATTTCTGAGTGGTGGAAAAAGGTTGATGACAGGCACTTTGACAAAGCGTTCCTGTTCTCCTGTATTGGTCAGCCCGGAACATACCTAAGAGGGTGAGCAAATGAAATTCTTTGAATTCGGAAAAGAAAACGAAAAAACGCTGATGATTCTATGCGGTTATCTCGCAAAATGGTCGCCCGGACTGATGCCCTTTATCCATGAAGCAGAAAAGCAGTATCATGTTATCGTGCAAGCGTATGACGGCTTCAACGAGGACGAACCGCAGACGGTGTTCAAATCCGTAATGGATGAAGCACGCAAAGCGGCAGATTTTATCAGCGAAAAACTTGACGGCAGAGTCGATGTGCTGTATGGTATCTCCCTCGGCGGAATGGTAGGAAATGAGATCCTTCTCGACAGGCGGATAAAAGTCCACACTTTTATTGCCGATGGTTACACCATCATGCCTATGCCGAACTTTCGCTCAGAGCTTGTTAAAAAGCTGTATATCAAGTGCTATTCGGCAATCATTTATTCTGTGCTGACAAAACATTACGGCTTGCTTGCAAAGATTCTTGGCAGAACGAAAGAATCGCTTAGCGAGAATTTCTACACCGCCGCAAGCAGGCAGTCAATAGAAAACAGCGTGGAAAGCGAGATCGGCTACCGATACAAATTTGAGAGCTTCAACATGACAGATTCGTATATATTTCACGGTTCCGCAGAAATAACTGCGGCAAGAAAAGTCCATCGGCTCAAATCACAGGGCATACGCTTTCACCACAAAGTATTCCCCGACACAGGTCACGCAGAACTGATACACAAAGACCCGAAGAAACTGCTTTCATACATTGGCAGAGCGTACAGTATGGGCGATAAATGAAAGGACACTCCAAAATGATTGTTACCGCCGTGTCTGTACCGGAGAAATAAAAAAGCGAATAGCGTGAAAAGCAATTGATTTGAAACTACTGATTGAACGAGGAGGAAGGAAAATGAAGTATACAGGATTGCCGCTTGCAATGTGGGGTATGTATGTTGGTTCGTTCAGAGATCATCTGGTATCAGATTTGCATTTCCGTGCCGATAAAGCAAGACTCATTACGAAAAAAGCAAAGCCAAAATACAGAGAGATCATTGAGAAACTACCGGAGTTTGAAAAGGCAGACCGTTTCAAGACAAATATCGTCAATTGTGCAATGCTGACTGCTTTTCTTTTATGCATGGACAGAAGACCGGATGTGAAAGAGCTTACAGATTTCTATGAGAATGCGATGAAAAGCAATTATTTTACACGTTTTTTCTGTAAAATGGGCGGGCGGTCAAAGTTTACGGAAAAGGATATAGCAGCCATGAAGACCACTGCTGCACTTCGTGCCGGCGACCGCAACCCATACTCATGGAATATGGAATATATCCCTTACAAGGACGGCAGTGGTTACGAAGCAAGATTTCTCACTTGCGGGATCTGTAAGCTGATGAAGGAATACGGTTTTTATGATCTTGTGCCTGCCATGTGTCACCTAGACTATACCATGAGCGAACTTGGCGGTGCATCGGTATTTGAGAGAGAGCAGACGCTTGCTTCCGGCGGTCAATATTGCGACTGTGGGTATAAGAAAAAGTATTGACATCATTGATAACATATGTGATAGCAATGATTTTGAGATAAGAAGGAAATGTAATTCAACAACCGAGAATAGGTACAAGCAGAAAAAGCTAATGGCACTATAAAGTGGCGTGAAAAAAGGGATTGCAGATTGACTTTTTCAAGTCTCGGTGGTATAATATGATCAGCAGTTAGCATTGAATAACTACTTTGATGGCTACAAATCGGCTTTATTGGGGGCGAGGCTATGAAAAAGGCATACTTGATACAAGGAATTACCGGTTGTATCTTGTTTGGAATTGGCGATTGGCTGCTTGGATTTGTCGATCCTGCAAAAGTAAGCGCCGAAACATTTTATTTTATCAGTATCGGTCATGGAGCAGATTATCCACCCTGGAAAATAACTGTCACAATGATATGTGCAGTGATCGGTGTACTGTTCATGCAGCAAGGATGCGTCCATATCGCTGATTTCATGAAATCAGATAAGGACAAGATTGGGGCTTCAAGAGTATTCACGTTTTTGACGTATGCTTGGCTCATCATTCACTTCGTTGTTACAATCAATGTTTATGCTTATTCTTATATGTGTCAAAACTACGGAAGCGAACAGGCTGCACTGATTTCAAAAAGCATCAGTAAGGTTTTGAATCCTTGTCTTTACTTTTCTTACTTCATTTTTATCGTTGCAATGATTGATCTGATCTTGGCGATTGCGAAGGA
>JAILFE010000330.1 GCA_024697725.1 Oscillospiraceae bacterium | reverse complement strand
CGTGATTCTCGGCAGATATCTTATAGTTCTGGCAGTAGACGCATCCGAGAGAGCATCCCGAAAAAAATACCGTTCCCGCGCCCCTGTCGCCGCATATGCAGGGCTCCTCCCACATATGAAGATATGCCTTTGCGATCCTCGGCAGCATACCGCCGCCGCAGAAGCCTTTGCCTTTTGTTCTGTCTGCACCGCATTTTCTCGGGCAGAGAGTGCAGTGTGTCGGATCGTACACCCTATTATCCCCTGTTTATCGTTTTATACTGTATATATATTATACAATACCTTCGCAGGCTTTTCAAGTCGGTCATGCAGGTAAATTTTCGGCAGGTTGCGGATTGACAAAAACTGTGTGATATAATATAATTGTAATCGGGACGGGCCGGGTGACTGCACTGCCGACGGCTACAGTGAATTATGAAAAAAGGAACATCTCCGATTTGAAAAAATACAGTATATTCATGCGGGTGATCTGTCCCGCTTTATGTCTGATGCTCGTGCTGATGCTCTGCTCCTGCGGAAAGCACAACGACGGCATGAACAAGACGATAAATACCGTACTGCGGTCAAATCCGCAGAATCTCGATCCTCAGATCTCGACAGACAGCGCTTCGATGAGCGTTATCAGGAATATATTCGAGGGACTTGTGACAACGGATGAGAACGGCGTGATAATATGTGCGGCTGCCGAAAGCTACGATGCTTCAGCAGACGGACTGAACTATACCTTCAGGCTGCGCGAAGGGATAAGCTGGAAAAGCTCGAACGGCTTCACTGCCGCGCTTACGGCGGATGATTATGTATATGCGTTCAGAAGGATATTCGATCCGCGCACGATGTCGCCGTATACCGAGCTGTTCTCCTGTCTGAAAAATTCCGCGGAGGTATACGAGGGTATCGCATCGCCCGCCGATCTCGGTGTGACGGCAAAGGGAGAAAGGACGATAGTATTTACTCTCGATCATCCCGTGAACGATTTTCTGAACAGGCTCGCATCTACTGCCGCAATGCCGTGCTGTGAGGAATTTTTCCTTGCTTCCGAGGGAAGATACGGGCTGAGAGACGATTTTACCGCCGGAAACGGCAGATTCTTCCTTGCGGACTGGAACTATGACCCCTACTGGACGGAAAATTTCCTCCTGCTTGAACGAAACAGCACGAACAGCACCTCGGGCAGCCCGACCTGTCCGCTGTATGTGAATTATAAGGTGTGCAATTCCGATGAGGAATACGAGTCGGCACAAGCGGCTGCTGACTGCTTTGTCTGCACGGCTGCCGACAAGCCTTCGATGCGCGGGAGAAAAGCCGGATGGTTTTCGGTATCGTCGGTAGGTATGGTGTTCAATCCCGAAAACAAATTCCTTGCGGACAGCGATTTCAGAAGAGCTCTTGCCATCGCAGCGGACAGCGCTGTATATGAAGGCAGGACAGCCGAAGGGACAGCCCCCGCATACGGGATATTCCCCGAAAGAGTGATGCTCGGTGCGCGGAGCCTGCGCAGTCTTATCCCCGAGAACACTGAGGGATATTTCGGCTCACAGTCCGCCGCAGAGAGTTTGCAGCGCGGGCTCGATGCGGTAAGGGGCGATCCCGGGATGCTATACATCATCATCACGGATACTGCCGCATCTGCGCAGGATATTTATCTGACATCGGATATATGGAAGGATCGCTTCGGTCTGGAATGCAGTATCTCCGTATTGCCGGAATCGGAATGCGAGGCACGGATAAGAGCCGGAGACTACGATATCGCAGTGAAGGTGATATCTCCCGGAAGCAGCACTGCGTCGGGATATCTCACGGAGTTCGGGCAGTATATATTCGACCGCGATACGTACAATGAGCTTTCACGCCTTATCTCCGACGGAGAAAAAGCTCTCACCGATGCCGATGCCGCAGGATATTTCGGCCGTGCGGAGGAACTTATAATATCAAAAGCATACTATATCCCGCTTTTCTATCAGAGCAGCAGACTTATCTGCTCGGAAAAGACGGAAGGACTTTACTGCGATCCGTTTTCGGGCGGGATATATTTCAGAGATGCAAAAAAATATGACTGATGAAAGGGATAATTGATATGGAAAGAGTTGCAGCATTCAGCAAGGTCAGCAGAGATATATTTACATCCGCTTTAGCGGGAAACGACTGCTTTGAGGGCATGGAGAGCGCTTATGATGATATTATGCTCCCGAAACGCGCCACAACGGGCTCGGCGGGGTATGACTTTTTCATCCCGTTCGATCTTGAGCTCGGAGCGGGGAAGACGGCGCTCATCCCCACGGGGATCAGAGCGAGGATAAATGACGGATGGGTGCTGATGATATTCCCCCGCAGCGGGCTGGGTTTCAAGTACCGCGTTCAGCTTGATAATACTGTCGGTATAATAGACAGTGATTATTACGGTTCGTCAAACGAAGGGCATATCATGATAAAGATAACAAATGATTCCCGCACGGGAAAGACGCTGTCTCTGACAAAGGGGCAGGGCTTTGCGCAGGGGATATTCCTTCCGTTCGGAATTACCGAAGATGATTCTGTCAGCGAGATAAGAGACGGCGGTTTCGGCAGTACTACTAAATAAGCGGCGGAGAGCCCTCGCAGGCGTGCCGCGGCTGTATGCGTGGTCATGCTCATAGTCAAGCTGATAAGGAAGCTCGCAAAAAAGAGCAGCCCTTAACCGTGGTACTCATATAGAAGTATTAAGCCATAGTATTACTGATGTAAAGTCAGAAGTACTATAGCGTTTCTATTGACAATGCGGCAAGGTCGTGATATAATCGTTACTAACATAAATCGAAATCTAATAAGGCGGTGATAGAATGATACCCCAAAAAATTGAACCCTGAAGATGAGATTCGTATAATTGCTCCGTCAAGCAGTTTGACGAGAGTTCGTCCCGATATCTATGACAGTGCACTTGCTTTTTTACAAAATCAAGGCTTCAATGTGACATTTTCCAAAAATTGCAGAGAAACAAATATTTTTCAATCTTCTTCTGTTCATTCTCGTGTTGACGATATTCACGAAGCTTTTGCAGATAGAAATGTCAAGGCAGTCATGGCTTGCATTGGTGGATTTAATGCAAATGAAATATTGCCGTATCTTGATTATGAGCTGGTAAAAGCAAATCCAAAGATACTTTGCGGATATTCCGATATAACAGCTTTACTGAACGCTGTTTATGCAAAAACCGGTTTGGTGACATACCATGCTCCGCACCTTGCGGCACTTGGATTTCTGAACGAGCGTGAATATACGCAAAAATACTTTTCGGAATGTATGATGAATAATGAATCTATTGTTGTTACACATTCGGAAACTGCGCAAGGTTATATAGCCATTCAAGAAGGCAAATGTGAGGGCGAGATAATAGGCGGAAATCTTTGCACGTTGAATCTATTGCAGGGTACGCCTTATATGCCCGATATAAAAAATAAAGTATTGTTCCTTGAAGATGATAATATCATGGGCGATTACTTCGTATGCGAATTTGACCGTAATCTGCAATCGCTTCTTCAGATTGACGGTGCAGACACGATAAGAGGAATCGTGTTCGGCAGATTTGATGAAAGCTGCAAAATGACCGAAGATATTGTAAAAGCAATCGTTAAGGGCAAGGTATCGCCTGACATTCCGATCGTGTTTGGCGTGGATTTCGGTCATGTATTTCCAATGATTTCTTTTCCTATCGGCGGAAGAGTTAGTTTATTGGTAAATAATAGAATTGAACTTAAAATCATAGAGCATTAAATTCCGGTTTATCAAATCAATAAAATGCCCCGAAGCACTTTGAAATGCTTCAGGGCAATACTTCTATGTGGGTATCCGTCATATCGGGGCACTGCGATCATAACTGCCGCGCAGATCGCAAAGATATGCTCTGCTTTTCTGCTTATCGCGGCGCTTGTTATCTACGGCTCGGAGTATGGGCTGACGGGAGTACAGGGAGCGGCATTCGGTTCGTCGCAGGCGGTATGCATGGTGATTTATCTGCTTTCTGCCGTTTTCTCGGCGAAGAATATAATCTCAAAGTCGGAAGAAAAGGCAAAGAACATGAAGTATATCCTGAATATCGCAGCGAATATATTCATGGTATGCGGTTCGGTATTCTTTGAGATGTTCCGTTTCCGGGGATGCTGATATGATCATCGTGCGCATCGGACGCTTTAGCGCCTGCTGCGCACGATCTTTATATTTAGTGTGAGAGAAATTCTAATCTTTTTCTAATCTTATTTATATTGTTATTTTAAATAAATGTGCTATTATATATACAACGGGCAGATCCTATACCCGCAGGGGAATACGGATTACAGCAGATCCGTATTCCCGGCTTTTGCGCCGACATTACAAGGGCGGTGGTAGATTGGAATCTTATCAGGAAAAGGCTAAAACGCTTTCCGGGCGCTTTGATATCCCTTATGAAAAGGCGATGAAGGCGCTCGAAGAAGCAGACGGCGATATCCTCGACGCCGTGAGCCGTCTGGAGGCAGACGG
>JAILFE010000326.1 GCA_024697725.1 Oscillospiraceae bacterium | reverse complement strand
GCCGTCAAAGCCCGCATCATGGAGAGCCTTTATTATAGCGTACATATCGAGACTGCCGTCCGAGGAAAGATGAGCCGCTTCTTCAAAGTCCGTGGGGGAATTGTACTTTATGTTCCTTACGTGTGCGAAATGTATCCTCTTGCCGACAGTGCCGATTATATCGACAAGATCATTTGCGGGGTTGCTGCCGAGAGAACCCGTGCAGAGAGTGATGCCGTTGTGCGGATCGTCTACCGCATCGAGCATACGGACTATATTCTCCTTGTTCGTGATTATGCGGGGAAGACCGAAAACGTCCCATGCGGGATCATCGGGATGTATTGCCATATTTATGCCGTATTTGCCGCAAACGGGCATTATCGCTTTCAGGAAATACACCAGATTTTCAAAGAGCTGTTCGTGAGAAACGTTCTCATACAGCTTGAAGGAGCGCTTGATATCCTCCATCCTGTCCGGCTCCCAGCCGGGGAGTATGAAGCCCTCGGATGCCGAGCTGAGGGAATTTTTCATCTCGTCGGGGTCGAGCTTGTTCACGATATCGGCGTTATACGCAAGTACCGTCGAGCCGTCGCTGCGCGGTCTGGCGAGATCGGAGCGTGTCCAGTCGAAAACGGGCATGAAATTGTAGCATATAAGGTCAACGCCGTTCCTGCCGAGCATATCGAGCGTCTTGATATAGTTCTCGATGCATTGGTCGCGCTCGGGAGTGCCCGCCTTGATCGATTCGTGGATATTCACGCTTTCGATGCCCGCAACGGTCAGCCCTGCGTCCTCAACTTCCTTTTTGAGCGCGAGATATTCGTTCTCCTGCCATTCCTCGCCGGGCTTTGTGCCGTAGAGAGTGGTTATAACGCCTTTCACGCCGGGTATCTGACGTATCTGTTCGAGTGTGACAGTATCATAACCGGTGCCGTACCATCTCAATGTCATCTGCATGATTCATCATCATTCCTTTCATGAGTTTTCGGATCTTCTGATTACTGAAAAGATTATAGCACACTTTTCCGCAATTATCAATAGCTAAAGGAGATTTTGTGCAAATTTTTTGTAAGTACTTTCAAGATATACTGTAATATGTCCTTTTCCCGTCATTTTTCCGACAGTGCTGTATTGCCTTGAGGAACCGCTTATCAAATCGCTTGATGACACTCTCAGTCATGGCTTTTCGAGTGTCAGAAGCGATGGCTGCGCATTTGATCAGTGCTTTCTTAAATATTTATTGACACGAATGAACATATTTGCTATAATATCCTAAAGAGGGTGGTGAAGCGAAGATATGACAGTATATAACGATACCGCCGCGAAGGTCATGGATATACTTATCAATAAGAAGATAACTATATCGGTTATGGAGAGCTGCACCTCCGGACTCATCGCCTCGATGATAACGGACACCGAGGGAGCGTCTGCCGTTTTTGAGGGCGGATACGTGACATATTCCAACCGCGTTAAGGAAAAGGCGGGAGTTGACGGCGGTATCATACAGAAATACGGCGTGTATTCCGCAGAATGCGCACAGGCAATGGCAGAGAGCGTCCAAAAGGCTCTCGGTTCGGATATCGCGGTGGGTATTACGGGTACGACCGGCAACACCGACCCGCAGAATACAGGCAGTGTTGCAGGAGAGGCGTTCTTCTGCGTGATATATGGCAATGTGCCGCACGGCTTTAGTATAAAAGCAGATGTAACGGGTATGTGCAGACATGATATCAAGCAGATGTATGCTGATAAAGTTTTCAGTGAGCTGTATCTGCTGCTTTCCACAGGGTGAATATCTGTTATTCAGTTATATTATATAATAGTATAACTCTCTTTGATATTGATAATGCTTTCAGAAGCAGTATCTTGCAGGACGGAAGTGAAAAATATGGAAAATGACAGTGAACAGACATTGCGGCTGCTCGCATATATCAGGGAAAAATACGGCACCGAGCCGGACAGCCCCTGGAAGAAGGATCCCGGGAGCCGTGTACTCAGACATACCGACAGCAAGAAATGGTATGCTCTTATTATGAGGATACCGGAGGACAGGCTGGGGGATACATTCTCCAAAAAGCGGATAAATGTTCTGAATCTCAAAACAGACCCGCTCATGAGCGGTTCGCTGCGTATGCAGAAGGGGATATATCCCGCCTATCATATGAACAAGACCGAATGGATAACGGTGCGGCTGGATGATACTCTTGACGACGGGGATATATTCCCGCTCGTCGATATGAGCTATGTCCTGACAGACAGGCGGAAATGCTCTTTGGGCGCTGCCCGCTGCACGGAATGGCTGATACCCGCCAATCCGAGATACTACGATATCGAAAAGGCGATAGCTGCTTCCCCCGACAAGGTCTTTGACTGGAAGCAGAGCAATAATATCCGCGCGGGAGATACGGTATATATCTATCTTGCAGCCCCCGTCAGTGCGATAGCATATAAATGCAGGGCTGTGGAAACGGATATCCCGTACAGCTATTCGGATGAAAATATCAGCATGAGCAGGATAATGCGCTTAAAGCTGATAATGCGCTATGATACTCCCGCCGACAGCGAAAAGAACGGGCTTGGCAGGGTTATCGGACGGGAGCTTATGAAGGAGTACGGAGTGACGGCTGTGCGCGGACCGAGGAGTATGCCTTCTCCGCTGATACAGGAGATCGATATGATATACGGAAAAAACGGCAGATGATCTTTTCCGGAAAGCAGGTGGATATATGAGAAATGACAGACTGGTCAGAAGAGTTGTCAGAGAAGCGATGGGATGCCAAAGCGGCGGCATAAGGACACCGAGGATAATCGCGCCGATGAGCACGAGCACTATAGACAGTATGTTCGGCATGAACGCGATGGGAGCGAACGGACTGCCGCTGGTCATGGGTTCAGTCGGCTGCAATGATATAGGCAGTATGTACGGCTATGGGAACGCCTCGCGGATAATGCCGCCGATAGATACCGGGACTGCGCTGCTTCTCGGTGTGGCTGCGGGCGGTATGATGGGGAATATGTCGTCGGGACAGGGTCTGTTAGAATCAATGCAGAATCAGAATCAGTACAATACACCCCAGCAGAACCGGTACGGAGCGCCGCAGAATCAGTACGGAGCGCCGCAGAACCAGTACGGTGCGCCGCAGAATCAGTACGGAGCGCCGCAGAACCAGTACGGAGCGCCGCAGAACCAGTACGGAGCACAGCAGAATCAATACGGAGCACAGCAGAATCAGTACGGAGCACAGCAGAATCAATACGGAGCACCGCAAAATCAGTACGGAGCGCCGCAGAACCAGTACGGAGCACCGCAAAATCAGTACGGAGCACCGCAGAACCAGTACGGAGCACCGCAGAACCGGTACGGAGCACAGCAGAATCAATACAATGCACCGCAGAACCAATACGGCACACAACAGGATCAGTACGGCACGCAGCCGCAGCGTTACGGCATACAGCCGGAGCAGCCGGTCAATAACGATCTTCCGGCAAGGACACTGCCGCCTGTCAACGGCAATATAGTCCGTCCGGATGAATATATGCAGTCAAATGCACGGCCTGCTATGAACAATCAGCCTGTCGCAAGTCCTCGCCCCGCCGCGAATATCCGTTCGGCAGCAACTCCGGCTCCTGCCGCAAATATCCCGCAGTCACCTCCAAGGATACACAGGAACCGTGTGCCTGTAAGAGGCACGCCGCTCGTCCGCGGGCAGAAATGGTCGGTAGCCGACAGAAACGGCAATATGCCTTCATCGCTGAAGATATGCGTCGGCTGGGATATATCAGACAGCCGCGTTCAGCTCGATGCATCGGCGTTTATGCTGAGGGAGAACGGCAATGTGCCCGGCGAGGAATGGTTCATATTCTACAGCCAGACCGAAAGTCCCGACAGGAGCGTATCCTACCGCTCCAATGACCAGAACCCGAATGCTCCCGATGATGCCGAGATGTATATCGACCTCAGAAAGGTCAGCAGCGAT
>JAILFE010000323.1 GCA_024697725.1 Oscillospiraceae bacterium | reverse complement strand
GCAGAAGAAGGATATTCTTGCTGTATATGTTGATGAAAGCGGGAAACCATACAAGACGGCAGGAAAGATAGATTATGTTTCGGGGTGGTATTTCAAGGCGGCTCAGCTTATGCAGGGCAATGCTGTCCGCACGGCATTTGTTTCGACAAACAGCATAACACAGGGCGAACAGGTCGCGGGAGTATGGAAACCGCTTTATGACCGTTTCGGGATACATATAGATTTTGCTCACCGCACATTCATATGGGACAGCGAAGCAAATATGAAAGCTCATGTGCATTGTGTTATTGTGGGATTTAGTATTGCGAAGAATAAAGATAGCAGACGGCTTTTTGATAACGGTACGGAAAAGATCGTTGATAATATAAATCCGTATCTTATTAGTGCCGATACAGTATTTATTGATAGTAGAAAAGAGCCGATTTGTGATGTTCCAACAATGCAAAACGGTGGCAAACCAACAGAGGGCGGTTTTCTTATTCTTACAAATGATGAAAAAACAGAACTTCTGAAAAAGGAACCTAATGCTCAAATATTCATAAGACCTTATATGATGGGAAAAGATTTTATTCAGCGCAAACCAAGGTATTGCATTTGGCTTGTAAATGCCAATCCAAGTGATATAAAAAAGTGCAAATTAATTTTAGAGCGAGTTGATAAAGTTAGAGAATACCGGTTAAACAGCCCAAAGGAAGCAACAAAAAAGAAAGCAGAAACTCCTACATTATTTGATGAAGTTAGGGAGTGTCAAACTGATTTTGTTGCTATTCCAAAGGTTTCGTCAGAAAACAGGAGATATATTCCGATTGATTATCTTTCCTCTAAAATAATTCCCGGAGATAAATTATTTATGTTGCAAGATATAGGAATTTATCATTTTGGAGTTTTGACTTCAAATGTTCATATGGCATGGATGCGTGTTGTGGCTGGCAGATTGAAAAGTGATTATAGTTATTCTAACACAATAGTATATAATAACTTCCCCTGGTGTACCCCCACCGACGAGCAGAAAGCCGCAATAGAGAAAACCGCGCAGATGATACTTGATGCCCGTGCAAAATATCCCGATTGTTCGCTTGCCGATCTGTATGATGAGATAACGATGCCGCCCGAACTCCGCAAGGCTCATCAGGCAAACGACAAGGCTGTAATGCAGGCTTACGGCTTCTGGGGCAGGCTCAACACCGAGAGCGAGTGCGTCGCAGAGCTGATGAAGATGTATCAGAAGCTGACGGAGAAACAAAGCTGAGACCGGCGGTGTTATCCGCACCGCAGAGAAAAGAGGCAATGAAAGTGAAAAAAATAATATCGGTACTAATGTCGATCGTTATGTCTGCAATATTTCTTCCGGTCCCTGTCAGTGCAGATGCAGAAAAGGAAAGATATGATTTTAACAGCTATTTCGATTTTGAGGAACGGATGCACGATGAAGGCAGGGAATACATAAGTTTTGCAGACTGGCTCGGAGAGATAGACGGGGTGTATGTCCCGGTCGCATATGATGTCAATAATATCACCGGGGTCGCATTTACAAGGCATGAGCTAAGATGCAGCATAAGATCGGACAACAAAGATCTCTATGCGGATATCATACAGTAGTTCGACGAGGAGCATTATAATTCTCAGATAGCTTCACAGTACGGCAAGGGCAGCGAGGTCACTTACAGGAACACCGATCTGCTGATATTCAACAACTATGACCCCGACAGCTTTGAAAATGAAGGCGGTTTTGAATATTCCCGCATCTTCTGGAAGGAAAACGGACATTTCTTCTCGGTCGAGACCGGATATGACCCTGATGACACGACAGTTCTTGAACTTACCCATTACAGAAAGGTGTCCTTCAATAAAGGCATCGTAATGAGAGACGGCAAGATAACATATCTCGACAAGAAGGGCAGACGCCCGAAAAAAGGCTGGAAGACCGTAAACGGAAGAAAATACTATTTCAAAGCCGACGGAACTGCGATAAGCCGCGGAAAGAGCAGATCAGAGACCGCAAAGACCGTTATCGGCGGCGTTATGTATGAATTTGATCTTTACGGCGTGTGCAAGGGAAAATACACAGGCTGGTACGAAGCAAAGAAAGGAAAGCGCTATTATTCCGACGGAAAGTATCTCACAGGGACACAGGAGATAGACGGGAAAACATATACCTTCGATAAAAACGGATATCTGACTGATAAGGCGAAATAATGCCATTCGTAAAACAGGATAGATACAGGTTCGTGCTCAATAACCGACGGCAAAACGGTTATCGGGCACGAACTTTTTCATACCCCCTTGACAAACCGGAAAAGATGTTGTATAATATGTATTACAAATCATACTTTACATACAAATATAATAATCGGAGGAAAATAGAATGAATAAAAAGACACCCAAGGGAAAATATGTATGGACAACAACTGTCGGCGAAAAAGGTCAGATCGTGATACCCAAGCAGGCACGCGATCTTTTCGGGATAAATCCCGGAGATACGCTCGTGCTGCTCGGCGATGAAAAGCGCGGTATCGCGATACCTCCGCACGGGACATTCGTTCATCTGATCGAGAGCGCGTTCAGCAGTGACGACAAAGAAGGTGAAGACGAATGAAAAATATCGCTCTCTTCTGCATACCCGCGCACGGTCATACCAACCCGATGACCGCCGTTGCGGCAGAGCTTGTGCGGCGCGGGAACAGAGTGCGGTTCTATTCATTCGACGAATTCGCAGATAAGATCGCGGCGAGCGGTGCAGAATTTGTTTCGTGCAGCAGCCTGATGCCGGAGCTTTCCAAAGAGGAAGAACAGGGACTGAAAAAGGTCTCGATAACAGAAATGTCGATGCAGGATATCCGCCTGACGGAGTGTTTTACCGATTTTCTTGCAGAAGAATTCGCAAGCTTCAGACCGGACGTGGTATACAGTGATTCGGCGTGCTTCTGGGGAAAGCTGAGCGCATGGAAGTTTAATGTCCCGCTCGTCGTTTCGACCAGCACATTTGCGTTCAATCAGATGTCCTCGCAGTATATGAAGCACTCCCCTGCCGAAATGGCAGACCTGATATTCGGTCTTCCGAAGATATCAAAAAGACTGAAAGACCTTATCCCGCTCGGGTACAAATACAAAAGCGCCATGAGCCTCGTTGCGAGCGATAACGACACCGACTCTGTGGTGTATACCTCAAAGGGATTTCAGCCGTATTCGGGCGTATTTTCCGATCACTACCTGTTCATGGGGCC
>JAILFE010000303.1 GCA_024697725.1 Oscillospiraceae bacterium | reverse complement strand
CGATGACAGTCACTCTGCAAAGGAGGCGGTGCATTTGACGGAAGAAAACAAGGATAAGGCAAAAAAGCAGATACCTCTCAGAGTTTCGGCATCGCTGTACAACGAACTCGCTGCATGGGCGGAGGAGGATTTCCGCTCGATAAACGGACAGATCGAATATCTTCTGACCGAATGCGTCAGGAAGAGGAAGAAAACCGCCCGCAGCCGCAGGGATGAAGAAAATGAAGATTGAAATTCCGGACGTTCCCGATGAGGAGCGTCCGGCGTTTTTACGCGCTTTCCGGCTTTTTGAGAAAAAATGAAAAATAATATGCCGTAACGCTTGACAAAATCACTTTAATGTAGTAGAATATGTATATGCAGTACAGCATTGCATTAATACGATAAAACAAAGAAACGAGGAACGATCACTATGAACAGACCATGGAGCGGCTGTCTTTATGACGCACCCCCATATGTTGCGGGAGAACAGCCGAAGGGCGAGAATACGATAAAGCTCAATGCCAATGAAAATCCCTATCCGCCCTCCCCTGCCGTGATCGAAACGATAAACAGCTTCGATGCCGCGACCGTGAAGAAATATCCCGACGCCAACGCCGACAAGGTACGCGAGGTGCTCGCCGAACACCACGGGCTGAAAAAAGAGAATATCTTTGTCGGGAACGGCTCGGATGATGTTCTCGGGCTTTCCTTCCGTGCATTCTTCAATTCGGGAAAGCCGATATTCTTCCCCGATATAACCTATTCGTTCTATCCCGTATGGTGCAGGCTGATCGGCATCCCCTATAAGGAGATACCGACAGATGAGAATTTCCGCATCGACCCGGATGATTACAAGCCCGAAAACGGCGGCGTGATCCTCCCGAACCCCAACGCACCGACGAGCATCGGCGAGGGCAGGGATTTTGTGGTCAGACTGCTCGAAAACAACCCCAATGTCATAGTCATAATCGACGAGGCATATGCAGATTTCGGTAATTACAGCGCCGTAGAACTGCTCGGGGAATACGAAAATCTCATAATCACACAGACAATGAGCAAATCCCGTTCAATGGCGGGAATGCGAGTTGCCGCGGCTATGGGCAGTGAGGAGCTCATCTCGGTACTGCTCGCAGCAAAGGATTCGTTCAATTCCTACCCCGTGAACAGGGTATCACAGGCGGCGGCAATAGCCTCGGTAAAAGACGAGGGGTATTTCAGAGAGATCATCTCAAAGGTCAAAGCAACGCGCGGCAGGCTCACCGACGGACTGAGAGCTCTCGGATTCAGTGTATTCGACAGCTCAACGAACTTCGTGTTCTGTACGCACCCCGAGGTCAGAGCGGAACACATAATGGACGAGCTTAAAACCAAGGGCATATACATAAGGCGCTTCGCTCTTCCGAGGATAGACAACTATCTCAGGATAACGGTCGGCACGGATGAGCAGACGGATATACTTCTCTCCGAAATAAAGAATATACTCGGGAGCAGCACTGTATGAGCGCAAGAAAGTCCTTCAACGCGATAACTATAATAAACAGAGCCGTTTCGGAGCAGGTAAAGCAAGGCGATATCTGCATCGATGCGACCGCAGGCAGAGGGAACGATACCCTGACGCTCTGCTCACTCGTCGGCGATAGCGGCCATGTCACTGCATTTGATATACAGCAGTCCGCCATAGACAGCACACGCACACTGCTTGAAGAAAACGGTCTGCTGCACCGTGCAGAGCTGATCCACGGAAGTCACGCCGATATGGACAGCTATTTTGAAGAAGGCACCGTTTCCTGCATAATGTTCAATTTCGGGTGGCTGCCGGGCGGAGAGCACAGCATCCATACGAGCGCGAATACGAGCATAGAAGCGCTCAGAAAGGCTCTGAAGCTCATTAAAAAGGGCGGCATGATAACTCTTATCATATATTACGGCAGAGATACCGGTTTTGAGGAAAAGGATGCGATACTTGATTTCCTGTCGGGTATCGACAGCGAAAAATACACCGTGCTCGAAATGCCGTTCGTGAACCGCCCGAACTGTCCGCCGATACCCGTAATAATAATCCGGGACGAGGCGTGACGTGCGGCAGGACATATCGGAATAATATAAAATCATCGAAAGGATATGATAATATGATAAGCAATATCTCGGATGAAAGCAGCTACGATTATCTCTACAATTCGTTTTTGCAGCTCGAAACAGCGGAAGAAGTCAGGGAATTCCTTGAGGATATATGCACCGTGCCGGAAATAAGGGCAATGGCACAGCGTCTCAGCGTTGCAAGGATGCTTTACAGCAATCATGTCTACAACGATATCGTTGAGGAAACAGGCGCATCGACCGCGACGATAAGCCGCGTCAACCGCACTCTCAACGACGGGCATGACAACGCCTTCACGGGCAAGGGCTACAAGCGCGTTCTCGGCAGGATGGGCGAGACAGATGCCAAATCCAGAAGGAAAAAGTAATAATGGACGGCTACAGCACTTTTGCGGAATTCTATGACGCTCTGACAGCAAATATCGACTACCGTGCAAGAGCAGAATATTTTGACAGGCTCATAAAACGATTCGGCGGAAAGCAGAACGGTCTGCTGCTCGACCTTGCGTGCGGCACGGGCAGTCTTTCCATGGAGCTTGCGCGTCTGGGATATGACGTTATCGGAACGGACGGCTCGGAGGAGATGCTTTCAAGGGCGCTCGACAAAAAGATCGAAAGCGGGTACGATATACAGTATCTCTGTCAGGAAATGACCGAGCTCGATATGTTCGGGACGATAGATATCACGATATGCGCTCTGGACAGTCTCAATCATCTGCCAGACACCGATGCGATACGGAAAACGATAGAAAAGGTATCTCTTTTCTGCGAACCGGGCGGGCTGTTCCTGTTCGATATGAACACCCCTCACAAGCACCGCACTCTCCTGAACGACAGCGCTTATGTATATGACACGAAGGAAGTCTACTGCGTATGGCAGAACAGCCGCGACCCCGAAAGCCCTGACGACCGTGTAGACATATCGCTCGATTTCTTTGTGCCGTCGGACGGGGCATATATCAGACAGCACGATGAATTTTCGGAGATAGCGCCCGAGAAAGGCATTATCGAAGAAATGCTCGTATCGGCGGGATTTGAGATACTCGCCGAATTTGACTATGACAGCGAACTGCCCGCAGATGATGACAGCGACAAGATAGTATGGGCAGCAAGAAAAAAGATCGGAGAATAACTATATGGCAAAGATCGTCAGAACGATATCAAGAGACGCATCCGTTACGGCATCGGCGATAGATTCCCGTGACATAGTATCGGAGATAAGACGCATACACAACACATCCCCGGTAATGACAGCCGCTCTCGGACGGCTCACAACAGGCGCTTCGCTGATCGGCTACGGCATGAAGAACGAAACGGACAGCCTTACTCTCCGAGTAAACGGCGGCGGGAGCGCGGGAACGCTCATCACGGTGGCGGACAGCTCCGGCAATGTCAAGGCTTATGCGGAAAATCCCTTTGTCGAGCTGCCGCTAAACAGCAAAGGCAAGCTCGATGTGGGCGGAGCAGTCGGGAAAAACGGCACGCTCTCGGTGATAATGGATCTCGGGCTGAAAGAACCGTACAGCGGACAGGTGCCGCTCGTATCGGGCGAGATCGCCGAGGATATCGCCGAATATTTCGCCGTGAGCGAACAGACCCCGACAGTATGCGGGCTCGGTGTGCTTGTGGACAGAGATCTTTCGGTGAAGGCTGCGGGAGGATATCTCATAAGACTTCTGCCGTTTGCCGATGAAAGCGTCATCGACGTGCTCGAAAAAAACATAAAGCTCATGCCGACCGTCACCGAGATGCTGGCTGACGGTATGGATTCAGAACAGATATCGATGCGCGTGCTCGAAGGTCTTGAACCCGAGATCCTCGACAGCGCGGACGCATTCTACCGCTGCGACTGCTCCCGGGAGCGTGTCGAACGTGCGCTCGTCAGCATCGGCACTGCGGAGCTTGAAAAAATGGCGGAGGAACAGGAGACATCCGAGGTCTGCTGCCACTTCTGCGGCAAAAAGTATCATTTCACATCGGACGAGATAAGGGAGCTCATGAAAAAAGCAAGGTAGTATTTTAAGGGAGGAACAGTCATGGAAAAAGATATGCTCGAAATGATGAGATCAAGAAGAAGCATCAGGAAATACAGCGATAAGGCAGTTCCGAAGGAACTTATCGACAAGGTGATCGAGGCAGGACTTTACGCAGCCTCGGGAATGAACAGGCAGGACACGATCATAATCGCCGTCACGGACAAGGCTCATATCGAAGAGCTTTCAAAGACCAATGCCGCGATAATGGGCAGAGACATCGACCCGTTCTACGGCGCTCCGGTCGTACTCATAGTTCTTGCCGACAAGAACGCTCCCACATATATCTATGACGGCTCGCTCACTATCGGGAATATGCTGCTCGAAGCACATGCTCTCGGACTCGGCTCCTGCTGGATACACAGAGCCAAGGAGGAATTTGAATCTCCCGAGGGTAAGGCAATACTCAGAAAGCTCGGCATTGACGGCGATTATGAAGGCATAGGTCATGTCGCCCTCGGCTATATTGACGGCGAGCTGCCCGGTATCATCGAAAGAAAGCCCGGCAGAGTTTATTACGATGAATAATATAATACAATAATACATATCGCCCCGTCGGAAGCAATATCACAGCTTCCGACGGGGCGATTTTTATGCGGTCAATTCATTTATATAATGTCTGCTCAAAAAGCCGAAAAGTACGTAATAGTGCAACTTCGGAGTGCTTTTCGGCTTTTTGAGTGCAAGATTTTTGAACTGATAAGCCCAAAAATCTTGCACTATTGCTGACCGTAGGTCAGCAATAAGCAGACATTAATCAGGTAGTGCGCTGCAAATCTTTGATTTGCA